>JAHJYN010000281.1 GCA_018826885.1 Alphaproteobacteria bacterium
GCCGAACTCGCCATATTCGCTGTCCGGGAACATCAGGGCGCCCAGACGGATATAGCCGCCGTCCAGCGACAGGGCATCGCGCAGGACGATGTTGATGGTCCCGGCCACGGCGTCGCCCGACCGGTTGGCCGAGGAGGAGCGGACCACTTCGACGCGCTCGATCAGTTCAGCGGGGATGCGGTCGACGAAGAAGGAGCGGTCGACGCCCGAACCGGGCACTTCCTCGCCGTCGATCAGGATCTTGGTGTACCCCGGGTCGAGGCCGCGCAGACGCGCGCCATCGGACTCGAGCACGTCGGACAGGAAGGTGACCGACGGCACGCGGCGCAGGGCGTCGCCCACGGTCAGCGGCTCGAACCGCTGGAAATAGTCGAGGTCGTAGGACAGGGTCGGCACAACGGCATCGGTGCGATTCCGCATGGCCGGCTGACCGGTCACGATCACATCCTCGACGGCCGTAACCGGACCCTCGTACTCGGCGTCTTGGGCGAAGGCGGCGCCGGCCGCCAGAACGGGCGCCAGTGCGGCGCCCACGAGAAGCTTCAGTTTCATGACTATGTCGTCCCCTTGGGCGGACGTTGTCTCGTCCCTGCCCTGAGATCGCCGTTAGCGCTTCGCGGAGACGCTACAGTGACGCTTTGTGGAAGCTCGGTTGACGCCGGGGTCACACTTCAAAGACGGTTCATCTGTATACCGACGGTATGTCGCGGTTTCGCAACCAATACATACATTTAGCTTGCCGTGCGCGCAGGACGCGCTAGAGGGCGGGCATCTGCAGCGGAGCTTTGCCATGCGCCTGACCCCCTCGCTTCTGATTGCCGCCTCCGTCCTGGCCCTCTCGGCCTGCGCCATGACCGAAGATCGCGGGCCGCAGGGCATTTTCGCCCCCGGAGACCCGGCCCGCCCCGTCATGGCTGCCGTCGAAACGGTCGTGACGACCGATCCGGAAGTGGACGCCGACGACCCCGCCCTCTGGGCCGACCCGCGCGATCCGTCGCGGGCCGTGATGTTCGGCACCGACAAGTCGGACGGCCTGTATGTGCACAATATGGACGGCTCGGTTCGCCAGTTTCTGCCCTCGGGACCGGTCAACAACGTCGACCTGCGCATCGGCTTTCCGACCGCGGCCGGCGAGCGGGTGCTGGTCGCGGCCAGCAATGACGCGCCGGGTGCCAACGGGGTGAATCTGTATCTGTTCGATCCGGCGACGCTGACGACGGTCGACTATGGCTTTCTGCCCACGACCTATGAGCCCTACGGCTTCTGCATGGCGCGACGGGGCGAGGTCTTCTACCTGGTCGTGACCACCAAGGCCGGCACCGTCCACCAGATGTCCGTTGCCGACGGCCCGAACGGGCCGGTGATCGGCGCAGAGCGGGTCCTGACCCTCGGCAGCCAGCTGGAAGGCTGTGTCGCCCATGACGCCGCTGACACCCTGTATGTCGGCGAGGAAGATGTCGGGGTCTGGCGCTTCGACCTCGATCCGTCGGGACCCTCCATTGCGACGGAGGTCGCCCGCGTCGACCGGATCCGCATCAAGGATGACGTCGAGGGTCTGACAGTCCTGCGGGACCGCGGCGTCGACTATCTGATCGTCTCCAGCCAGGGCGACAGCACCTATCCGGTCTATCGGATTGAAGCGGACCTGCCCGTCTATGTTGGACGGTTCGCCATCGTCGACGGGCCCGAGATCGACGGGGTCACCCAGACGGACGGCCTCAGCGCCTATTCCGGTGCCATCGGTCCGTTCCCCGAGGGGGCGCTGGCGTTCCACGACCACGAGGATGCGCCCAACCCCGGCCAGCAGAACTTCAAGATGGTCGACTGGCGCGTAATCCGCGAGGCCCTGGGCCTCTAGGGCGTCGCCTCGGTCTCACTGGCCGGAGCCCGGCTGAGCCGCGCGTAATAGAGGCCGATGCCGGCCGGGATCAGCCAGTAGGCGAAACCGGGCAGCCACGGCACGCGGGCCAGAAGCGGCAGGGCGGCCAGGCCGGCAGACACCAGACCCGCGACGGCACAGATGCCCCAGATGTCGCGGGCCCGGACCAGGGCCGTACGCGCCGCGTCGTCGACCGCGTCCGGTCGGGCGACATGATGCAGCAGCACGTACAGGCCGCTCAGAAAGGCGAAACCCACGCCATAGGCAACAAAAATGCCTCGCAGATCACCGAGGGTGGCGATCCGCTCTCGCCCGGGGATCAGCCCGCCCGTCATCCAGCTGGCGCCGGTTTCGGCGAGGAGCCGCAGCGGAAAGACATAGATCATCACGGTGAAGACGATCATCAGGCTGATGAGGGTGATCGCGCCGTCGCGGACCGGGGTCATCCGCCCGAAGCCGCGATGGGCGGACCAGAACAGCGCCAGCAGGGCAAAGCCCACGGCAAAGGCCGGAATCCGGCCCAGTGCCGCGCCGAGATCGGCATAGCTGTCGAGGGGCTCGGCGCCGGAAATGACCAGCAGGGTCAGGGCAAAGGCGAAGGAGGCGTCGACAAAGGCGTCAAGACGGCGCGCAGCGACACCCTGCAAGGACTCAGACATGACGGCCCCTCCCCCGTCCGGAGGGTGGGCCGCAATAGCCCGGGGATCAAGAGCCCGCGGACGAGGCGCCATGGAGCAGAAACGAAAAAGGCCCGGCTTTCGCCGGGCCTTTTCACTGTCGACTGGAGCGGGCGAGGCGATTCGAACGCCCGACCCTCACCTTGGCAAGGTGATGCTCTACCCCTGAGCTACGCCCGCACTCTCAGTCGAGAGCGGGGCGTATAGCCGAGGCGAGGCGGGGCCTGCAAGGGGCAAGATCGGAAAATCCGACGATCCCCGCGCTCAAGCAGCGAGCCGCCGCGCGGCGAGCGATAGCGCGCTTATCTCGGCGCGAGGCGGATGGCGCCGTCCAGGCGGATGCACTCGCCGTTGATGTAGACGTTCTCGGCCAGATGCAGGGCCAGCGAGGCATAGTCGGCCGGGGTGCCGAGGCGGCTGGGGAAGGGGATGGCGGCGGCCAGGGCGTCCTGGATCTTCTGGTCCATGCCGGCCATCATCGGCGTCCACATGATGCCGGGCAGTATGGTGTTCACCCGCA
>JAHJYN010000282.1 GCA_018826885.1 Alphaproteobacteria bacterium
ACCGGCTTCGGTCAGGGTCGTGGCGTCGGCCATGGTGAAGGGCACGTCGATGATGCGCGCCAGCGTCTGGGCCAGCAGCGTCTTGCCCGAGCCGGTCGGCCCGATCAGCATGATGTTCGACTTGGCCAGTTCAACGTCGTTGTTCTTGGCCGCGTGATTCAGGCGCTTGTAGTGGTTGTGGACCGCGACCGAGAGCACCTTCTTGGCGTGGCTCTGACCAATCACATAGTCGTCGAGGACCTCACGGATTTCCTTGGGCGTCGGCACGCCGTCCTTCGCCTTGACAAAGCCGATCTTGTGCTCTTCGCGGATGATATCCATGCACAGTTCGACGCATTCATCGCAGATGAACACCGTCGGCCCGGCAATCAGCTTGCGGACCTCGTGCTGGCTCTTGCCGCAAAACGAGCAATAGAGCGTGCTTTTAGCGTCTGTACCGGCGGCTTTGGTCATCGACCCTTCTCACTTCCACGAACCCGCCTTACGGGGAATTCGCGCTTCCTGCGAACCTGATTCCGAAACGATAGGTCCGAAGGTCTTCAAAAATTGACAATCCCCTATCCGGGGCGAGGCGACAACCCCATCCGGGCATCCGGATTGGGGAGCATCCCTGTTTTCGACTTGACCTGTCATCAAGGCGAAGTTCTGACATAGGGATCCGATCCGCCTGCCACCAGACCCGATGAGTGCCCGTTCTGCCCCAGTCCCCTGCCCTTTCCGGCCCGCTTGTCGCCTTCGATTTCGACGGCACCCTTACCGTGGCCGACAGTTTCACCGCCTTCCTGCGCTGGAGGGCGGGACCTGTCGGGTGGCTGGCGGGCGTAGCCGCTCTGGCACCGGCCACGGCCCGCTACCTCGTCGACCGGGACCGCGGTCGCATCAAGGCAGCCGCCGTTTCGCAGTTTCTTGATGGCGTCGAGGCCCTGCAGCTGTCCGAGGAGGCCGAACGATTCGCCGATCAGGTCTGGGACCGGTTCATGCGACCCGATGCCCTCGCCTGCTGGGAGGACTGGGGCCGGAAGGGCGCGCACCGCGTGATCGTCACCGCCTCGCCCGCCCTCACGGTCGCCCCCTTTGCCCGAAGGCTGGGGGCCGAGGCCCTGCTGGGCACAGAGCTGGCCCTTGATGCCGACGGCCGCGTCACCGGAGCCTTCGTCGGCGAGAACTGTCGCGGCGAGGAAAAGGTCGAGCGCCTGATCCGCGCCTATGGCCCCGATGTCGTGCTGGAGGCCGCCTATGGCGATACCTCGGGCGATGCCGAAATGCTGGCCCGGGCGGCCCATCCCGGTTTTCGCCGCTTTCGGCAGCGACCCTGAGGCCATGCGACGTCTTCTGGCCAGCCTGATCCTGCTCGCCCTTTCGGCTGCCCCTGCCATGGCGCAGGAATCGGCCGCCCGCACCCGCCCGTCATTCGCCGTGGACGCGGATGGAGAGCGGCTGGTGGCGGACGCCCGGCTGGACTGCAGCGTCCGGGAGGTCGACCTGCGCGGCTACGACGGCAATGGCGACGGGCTGTACGAGATCGCCTGTCGTGGGGGGGCGGGATACCTGATCCTCGACGCCCGCCCGGCCGTGGTGCACCCGTGCCTGATGCTGCAGGGCATGAGGCTGGACAGGCGCCCGAACCGGATGGGGCAGGCTACGCCCCAGTGTCAGCTGGTCGGCAATACGGATC
Organism: Alphaproteobacteria bacterium; assembly: GCA_018826885.1. Classification (GTDB taxonomy): domain Bacteria; phylum Pseudomonadota; class Alphaproteobacteria; order Caulobacterales; family Caulobacteraceae; genus Brevundimonas. The sequence goes on from JAHJYN010000282.1 coordinate 1,676, forward strand.
CGGTGCCGGAGCTGACGGCCCGGGCCCGGGACGCCGGGATCGACTGCGAAATCGATGCGGTGGCGGTACTGGGGCTGGATGCCGACCGCCATCCGTTGATCGAGGTCGGCTGCCGGAACCGCGACGGGGCCTGGCTGGAGGGTGCGGACAGCCGGACGGTGACCGCCTGCCTGATCGTCGACGCCCAGGGCGGCGAGTGCGGCTTCACCGACGCCGCCGAGAGAGCCCGCGAGGTCGGCCTCTGGCTGGCCGGGACAGAGGTTTCGAACTGCGACGTCACCGAGGCGCTGTTCCGGGGTCGGACCGCAGACGCCGAGGTCTATGAAGTCCGTTGCGGGGTGGGCGACGGCCTGACGTTTGAGCGGACCGATGACGGTCGGCCGACCGACGTCCGGACCTGCGAGGAGAGCGCGGCGGTGGGGCGGCCGTGCGCGCTCACTCCGCCTCCAGCTGACCGCGATAGGCGTTGAGGATCGCCTGGGTGATGGACTGGACCTGGGCCATGGTGCTGATCCGGCCCGGACGTGTGGCGTAGATGCCTTCCATGTAGGCCCGGTCCCAGCCGGACAGGCCGAAGATCGTGTCGGGCTGTTCGAACAGGTTCAGGATGGTCTCATAACGCCCCGTATCGGCGTCCGGATTGACCTGGACCAGGGCCACCATGGCGACATAGTCCCCAAGCTGCTCCAGCGAGACCCCGCCCAGACGGTCCACATCGATGATGACGAAAGAGCGCATCATCCGGTCCTCGACCGAGGACTGGATGCGCGACGCGACCGGCACCCGTGTGATCGGCGCGTACCCAAGCGTGTCCTGCCGGGGATCAAGGTTCGGCATGGGTCGCATTTCGCCGGGCAAACGTACCGTTCGCTGACCGGTCTCGGAGTCCGTCGGCATGCTGACATGCCACCAGCGCACCGGGCGATCCGAGCTCGTGAAATCTTCGAACGCTGCCCGCCCCCGGTCCATACCCGATCCGCCGACCCGAAACAGGCGCGGACGCATCTGGACAAACTCGCGGGTGAAGCTGGCGCCATCGGTCGTGCCGATAATCAGGATGCTGGGCTCACAGCCGGGCTGGCCGGCGGAAAGACCGAGGTCCCGGGCCACATCGGAGACGCGGTCGATCAGGTATTGCGCGACCTCGGGATCGAAATTGGCGGCCCCGACGCACACCCCTTCACGCCAGCGCGCCGGTCCACGCCCCCGGGCAGGGGCCGCGACCTCGCGGACGTATTCGGCGGTGCGTTCCTCCAGCCGGGTGCCCTCGACCACGATCTCTTCGAGCCGATAGACGGTCGGGTCCTGGGGCGGCGGCGGCGCGACCGGAGGATCCTGGAACGCCGACACCGCAAGCGCAGCCGCCATGAGGGAACCGATCATTCCGACCTCCGTACCGGCGGCCCATCAGGGCTCACCGAATGTTGTGACGTCAGACCTTATACGGTCTTGATGCCGTCTGCATCGGCTTGCTGGCGCCTGTCGCAAACGTGATCGACGATGCCCCGGGCCCCCGGCTAGCGGCCGTCAGCGTCCACGTCGAAGACCACGACCTTGCCGCGCGAGGTCGGATCCCAGCCTGCCGCAATCGCCGAGGCCACCGCATTGCGGACGCTTTCGACATTGATCCTCTGGCGCTCGAAATTGGGAATGCCGTTGGCCCGCATGATCATCGGAAACATGACGATCGCCTCGCGCTGGGCGCCCTTCAGCCGCAGGGCAATTCCGATCCCTTGCCATTCATTGCCTGTGGTCCGCTGCGGCTGACGCCGCACCTCCCATTCGTAGTCCTCGCCGTCCACCTGGACGACACCCTTGAGATCACGCGTGTGTTGCATCTGCGGACCCTAGCACGGCACCGGACGGAGCCGTCAGACCGTCTTGATGCCGTCTTCGTCAGCCTGCTGGCGGCGATCATAGACGTGATCGACGATGCCCCAGCTCTTGGCCTCATCGGCGCTCATGAAATGGTCGCGGTCGAGGGTCTTTTCGACTTCCTCATAGGTGCGGCCGGTGTGGTGGACATAGATTTCGTTCAGGCGGCGCTTGGTCTTGATGATGTCCTCGGCGTGACGCTCGATGTCCGAGGCGGTGCCACGGAAGCCACCCGAGGGCTGGTGGACCATGATCCGCGCGTTCGGCAGGGCGATCCGGTGCCCGGCCTCGCCGGCCGTCAGGATCAGCGAACCGGCCGAGGCGGCCATCCCCATGACCACGGTCGAGACCGGCGACTTGATGTATTGCATGGTGTCGTAGATCGCGAGCGCCGAGGTCACCTGACCGCCGGGGCTGTTGATGTACATGCTGATTTCCTTCTTCGGGTTCTCCGATTCCAGATACAGCAGCTGGGCGCAGATCAGGCTGGCCATGCCGTCCTCGAACGGACCGGTCAGGAAGATGATCCGCTCGCGCAGCAGGCGCGAGAAGATGTCGAACGCGCGCTCACCCCGGCTGGACTGCTCGACCACCATGGGCACGAGGTTCATGTTCATCAGTTCGATCGGATCGCGCATGAAGGCCTTCTTGACTGCAAAGGGGGCGCGACTCGGCGGTCTTGCCCGTGTGAGACCCGGAATATCGCGACCCGAGGGACCCGGCGCAAGGCGCCTCAGTTTTCGGGGGCCGCCTCCTGCTCCGCCCGCAGGCCCCGGGCGAGGTCAGAGGCGATGCTGGTCGCCAGAACCGCCGGGTTGCGGCGCATGGCCCGATCGTCCCGGTAAAGGGCTTCGAGGAAGGCCAGATCCCAGTCGGTCATGCTGTCGGCGACAGCCGGATTGTCCAGCACATTCAGAATGGTCGGGAAGCCTTCGATCTCACCGCGCGGGTCGATCTGGGCCAGGGACACCATCGACAGATAGTCCGCCAGTTGCGGGCCGGTCAGATGGGCCACGCCGTCCACGTCGACGACGATGATGACCTTGTTCAGGTCGTCGCGGATGATGGTGGTCAGCAATGACCCGAAGGTGGTGAGCGTCGGAGCCGAGGGATTGCCCTCATTGTCGACCTGGCCCGGGATGCGCACCGCGATCTGGCCGGTCTCGGAGTTGACCGGCAGGGCCATGTGCCACCAGCGCACCGGGGCATCGCCTTCCTGAAAGCGGCCGAGGGCCGCGCGGCCGAGGTCCATCCCCGATCCACCGACGCGGAAGGCCGACGGTTCGGCCTCGACCATGGCCTTCGCCATCGTCGCCCCGTCATCGGCAAAGGTGATGATGACATTGGGCGAACAGCCCGGCGCGCCGATCTGGAGCCCGAGATCCTCGGCCCGGGTCGAGATGACATCGGCCAGATACTGGGCCGCCTCGCCCCTCAGATTGACCACGCCGACACAGACGGTGTCGCGCCAGCGGGCCAAGCCCCGGCCCCGCGCGGGCACCGACAGGCTGTAGACAAAGTCGCGGGCCGCCTCATCCAGCGGACGGCCCAGGACGACAATGTCATCGACGCGGGTTCCGGTGGGATCCTGGACCAGCGGGTCCTGCACCGGCGGATCCTGGGGCGCGGCCGTGGCCAGCAGGGCAGCAAGGGCAGTGGCGGCCAGCATGAGATACTCCGGACAGATACAGGCGGGGACGCAGTGCCCCTTCGAACGCATCAGGGCCATAAAGCCGTCGCTGCGGTGATGCGCGTTACATCATTGTAATGTCAGGTGGTGAAGCGGCCACGCAAAGGCCCCTCTCGCCCTTGGGGCAGAGGTGAGGGAGAGGCGGGCGGCGCATGGGCGAGGGGCCCGGAACCGTGTGCTCCCGTGCTTTCGCCGTCAGGGAGCGTGTGTGATTTTCGGCACCTGACCTGTGCGCCGCCCCGGTCGGTTCACGCGAGCGCCTGGGGGGACTGTCTCTTCCGCCGGGGGTCGGGCACCCGGATGCTTGTGCGCCCGACTTCGCCTGTCCCGGTTCGACAGCAGGTAG
>JAHJYN010000042.1 GCA_018826885.1 Alphaproteobacteria bacterium
CCCCGGCGCCCGGCGGATCGCCTCGGCCACATAGGCCCAGGCGCTGGCCACCGCCGCCTCCATCGTCTCGCCTTGCGCCAGCCCTGCCGCGCAGGCGCTGGCGAGCGTACAGCCCGTGCCGTGGGTGTGGCGCGTCTCGACCCGCTCGCCCTCCAGCACCGTCTCGCCCCGGCCCGTCAGCAGCAGGTCCAGCACCCGCTCGCCCGGCACATGGCCGCCCTTCATCAACACGGCGCCCGCGCCCATTTCCAGCAGGGCCTCGCCCGCCCGGCGCTGGCCATCCAGATCGGTCACCGCGATTCCGGTCAGGGCCTCGGCCTCGGGCGCATTGGGGGTCAGCAGGGCCGCGCGCGGCACCATCCGGGTGCGCACCGCGTCAATCGCCGCATCGGCCAGCAGGCTCGCCCCGCCCTTGGCCACCATGACCGGATCGACCACGGCGGGCACGCCCGCGCCGTCCAGAATGTCGGCCACCGCCTCGACCACCTCGACACTGCCCAGCATGCCGGTCTTGATCACATCGGTGCCGATGTCGTTCAGCACCGCCCGGGCCTGTTCGCGGATCAACTCCACCGGCAGCGCATGGACGCCGTGAACCCCCAGGGTGTTCTGCACCGTGATGGCCGTCACCGCCGTCGCAGCAAAGCCGCCCAGCATCGTCACCGCCTTGATGTCGGCCTGCAGCCCCGCCCCGCCGCCCGAGTCAGACCCGGCGATGATCAACACCCTGCCGCGGGTCATACGGTGGCTCCCGAAAACAGCTTCAGCCCGACGATGCCCGCCACGATCAGCACGATGCACACCAGCCGGACCGCGGTGGCCGGCTCGCCATAGGCCAGGATGCCGACGGTCGCCGCGCCCACCGCCCCGATGCCGGTCCAGACGCCGTAAGCCGTGCCGATCGGCAGCTTCTGCGTCGCCAACCACAGGAAGCCGAAGCTGGCCAGCATGGCGATCCCGACCAGCAGGCTGACGAACGGACGCTGCGGCCCGACATATTTGAACCCGGAGGCCCAGCCCACCTCCAGCAGTCCGGCAATGGCCAGCGCCAGCCACGGGTTCATCTGGGTCAGCAGTCGCAGGGTCTCGGTCATAGCCCCTCAATGGCCCGCCCCCCTGCGGCTGGCAACCCGCCCTCAAGCAGCGAGCGACCGCGTCGCGAGCGATAGGGCGAGAGACAGCGCAGGCCCTATTTTCCCACCACCAGCTTCTTCAGCGCCATCAGCAGTCCCGACACCTCGCTCACAACGATCACAACGAAGATCAGGATCAGCACGGTCCCGGCCCCCTCCCCCGTGCGGAACAGGGTCTCGGTGCGGTCGATCAGGTCCCCGAGGCTGTCCACGCGAAGCAGCGATGCGAACGGCGAATACAGCCAGATCCAGCCCAGCAGGGTCAGCGATGCCCCCCGGAAGATCACATCGCCGAAGGCCGTCAGCCGCACGGGCGACCCGGTCATCGCCCGGAGCAGGTGGAACACCCCCTGCGCCGCCGCCAAAATCACCACCGGCCAGTACAGCAGCGCCACCGTCTCGGCGAACAGCAGGCCATAGTCGACCCCGCCGCGCACCAGCTCGCCACCCATATCCTCGGGCCGGAAGCCCAGCCCCAACAGGCCCGACCACCACAGCAGGAAGATGCCCCAGGCCGTGGCACTGCCCAGCGCGCCCGCCGTCGGCGACATCTTCGGCGTGGCCCTGTCGGCCCGTGTGCCCTGCTGTTCGCTCAGCGAGTCCCACCAGCGGCGGCTGAACACGCCCACCTCGAACATGCCCAGATCCTTCGCCCGCCATTCGGTCAGGAAGGCCGGCTTGTCCGTCTGCCGCTCGATGATGAAGCCCGCCAGCGTCGCCAGCCCGACCACTGTCAGCCCGCTCGAGAACAGGCCGGCAAAGGCCTGGCCGATCGCCTGCCCCACCTCGGCCCCGCCGAACAGGATGCGCGCCACCGCCCCCACCGCCGTGATCAGCACCAGCACCGTCAGCGCCGTCTTCACCCCGAACAGCCACCAGGGGTAGAGTTCTGGCCCCACCACATGCTGCGGCCCGGCGCCATAGCGGGCGGCCACCGTCAGCGGATGCCCCACCTCGCGCAGCACGGCCTCGACCTCGGCCTCGGTCAACGGCCGGCCCAGCTCGGCCTCCCGTTCCTCGACCCGGCTCATCAGCAGGTCGCGCAGTTCCGCCAGAATGTCCTCGCGGCCGGCGGCGGGCAGCTGCGCCCCCACGGCCTTCAGATAGCGTTCGATCAGGTCCATCGTCCCCTCCAGGATCACAGAATTCGGTCCAGCGAGGCCGACAGCCTGCGCCATTCGGCCTCAAGCCGGCCCAGCATGGCCTCGCCCTCGGGCGACAGCCGGTAAAAGCGTTTCTTGCGGCGCTCATCCTCGCGCCATTCGCTGGTCAGCAGCCCCTGGCTCTCCAGCCGGCGCAGCAGCGGATAGAGGGTCGATTCCTCCATCTCCAGCCCGTGCTCGCCCAGCGCCACGCGTAGGGAATAGCCGTACTGCTCGGTCTTCAGCCGCGCCAGAACCGCCAGCACCAGCGACCCTCGCCGCAGCTGCAGCCGCATCGCCTCATAAAGATCGGTCTCGCCCAAGGGCCCGCTCCACTCGCGTCACATAGTGTGTGACACACAGTGTATGCGACATACTGTATGAGCGAGTCAAGACCCGCCTTAGGTCATGGTCTGACGATCAGGAGTCGAGGTCGATGAACCGGCTGCGGTGCCGGGGCTCGACGACCAGACAGAACGGGCTTCGGCCGAACCACTGGTACCGGTGCCGCGCGACAAAGCCATAGACCGCATCGCGGATCGGTCTCGGGATGACCTTCAGCGCGGCCAGCCAGCGCCGCGGCCGCCGCAGCCGCCGGGCAATCGCAATCCCCGCCTCCGACCGGGTCAGGGCCCGCCCCTCTTCGATCACCAGAAAGGTGTCGTTCAGGTCGGCCCGGGTGAACCCGTGTCGCTCCGCCAGCGCGATCCCGGTCGCCGACCCTGCACCCGCGAACAGCAGCTCCGGCCCCCGCTCATGCGCCAGAACGAACCGCACCATCCCGCTGCACAGCACGCAGTCGGTGTCGAACACGACGATCGGGCGGGTCTCGGGTTGGGCAGGCATCGGCACCTTTCACAAGGAGGGGGATCAGGCTCTCAGCCTGTGAGCGGGTACGACCGGCCTAATCGGCGAAGGCCGACCCCGCGCGGTCCGGAGCCGGTCGCTCATTGACCTCTTCCCGGACGACCGTGACCGACACCGTGTTTCCGGCCGTCAGCCCGACACGACCCATGACGACCCGCGAACGCGCCGGCCCCTCCGGGCACATCCACGCCGCCAACAGACCGTCCGGCGTCTGGTAGACCCGTCTCAGATAGCAGGGGCTGACCCTGGCGAGAAAGTCCGGACCGCCCCTGTCCATGACCGCTTCCATGGCGGCGAAGTCATTCACATCGGCGGCACGCAGGAAATCGGCGACCGGATCCACGGGCGCGCGCGGCGGCGCCTCGGCCGCCGTGACCATCAGAGCAGCGGAGAATGTCGCTATCAACGCAAGCATGGGGTCTCCCTGAGGCCAGTACCTTCGCCAGAGGTGCCACCTTGGCCAACTGCCGTCCAGCGGCAGTTTCCCCACCCCCTCCGCTCATCCCCGCGGAAGCGGGGACCCAGTTCTGGTGCAAGGCTCAGCCCTACCCGTTCGCAGACCGAGCTGTGCCATCCCGCCTCCTGCCCTTGGCCAAAGCACTGGGTTCCTGCTTCCGCAGGAATGAGCGGATAAATGGGGGAAGCGGCCCGCAAGCAGCGAGCGACCGCGTCGCGAGCGGTAGGGCCCTCCTCATCTGCAAAACGCCCGCCCCCCCGGCTCCAGATGCAGATGGTCCTGATGCGGGGCGTCATAGTCGGGGCTCAGCACGGTGCTGAAGATCCAGCAGCCCTCGTCGCGGATGCGCTTCAGGAACCGCGCCTCGGGCCCGTCGCCATACCAGTGCGCCTTGACCATCACCCGCGTGCCGTCGCGCAGGATGACCCCGGCAAAGTCCACCGCCGCCGCGCGCGAATGGGCGCTGGGCCGTGCGCCCGGCCGGTTCGACACCGAGCGACAGGCGTAGGTGCCATAGTGGACGATATCGACCACATCCTGGCCGAAGATCTCGCGCGCCGCCGGCTCGATCACCTGCCGCCGCCACACCGACAGGGCCAGCGCCGTCTGGCAGGTCATCACCGGCCCCGCCGGTGACAGGCGCGCCACCGTGCCCCGGTCGACGTCCAGCGTGCCCGCCCCCGCCAGGCCACAGGTCTCCGAATCCACCCGGTCGGGCACGGGGGTAAAGGTCACCCGCGCGGCCTCCAGCTCGGCCCGACAGACCGCCAGGTCCGCCCCCGCCGCATCGACCCGCTCGCGCATGCCGCGATCGGGCCGCTGGTCGATCAGGCCCGACGCCAGCCGCGCACTGACCGGCGCATTGACCGGCGGCTGGCTGATTGCGCCGCGATCTCCCCATCCGGGTGGCGGCGGATTGGCCCGCCCGCACGACGCCAGCACCAGCAGCATCAGTCCTGCGATCATCCGGGGGCGTGTCATGCCGGAACAGTAGCGGGATTCGCGACGGGTCAACGGCGCACCTTCCTGCGCAACTGCGCCGCACTTGCATCGCGCCTTCGGCTGGCATAGGAGCGCGCAACTGATAGTCATTCTTATTCGCGCCCGGAGCCCCCGTGACCCGCCTGCTGACCACCACCGCCGCCCTCGCCCTGACGCTCGCCGCCGCTCCCGCCCTTGCCCAGACAGCGACACCGGTCGCCTTGGCCCGCGTCGCCGCCGGGGATCCCACGGTGCTGGACCCGATCACCGTGGTCGGCTCGCGCCAGCAGGCCCGCGACCTCGGCGGTGCCGCCACCTTCCTCGATCTCGAGACGCTGCGGACCTTCGACTACACCGACGTGCACCGCGTGCTGCGGCTGGTGCCCGGCGTGGTCATCCAGGACGAGGAGGGCTTTGGCCTGCGTCCCAATATCGGCATCCGGGGCTCGGGCACCGACCGCTCGGCCCGCGTGGCGATGATGGAGGACGGCGTGCTGATCGCCCCGGCCCCCTATTCCGCCCCCGCCGCCTATTATTTCCCGCGCATCGCCCGCATGACCGGGGTCGAGGTGGTCAAGGGCCCCGGCGCCATCAAATACGGCCCCCTGACGGTGGGCGGCGCGATCAACTTCACCTCCACCCCGATCGGGGGCACAGAGGGCGACGACCTGTCCGGCTATCTGTCCCTGTCGGGCGGCAGCTTCGGCGGCTTCCGGGGTCACGGGGTGCTGGGCGGCTGGAGCGACCTCGGCGACAGCGGCTGGCAGTTCGGCGCCCAGGCCGAGTGGCTGCGCGAACAGTCTGACGGCTTCAAGGAGCTGGACAATGGCGGCCCCACCGGCTTCGAGATCGACGACCGGGTGTTCAAGCTGGGCCTGCGCACCGCCCCCGGCGCCGCCCGCGCCCAGTCGCTGACCTTCAAATACCAAGAGCTGGACGAGCGTTCTGACGAGACCTACCTCGGCCTGTCGCTGGACGACTTCAACGCCACCCCTTACCGCCGCTATGCCGGCAGCCAGGTCGACGTCATGAACGTCGATCACCGCACGCTGCAGCTGAGCCACAGCCTCGACCTCAGCCCCGCCCTGAACCTGACCACCACCGCCTATCGCACTGAGACGACGCGCGCCTGGTACAAGCTGAACGATGTGCGCAACACGGCCGGCACCGGCTGGGTCGGCATCTCGTCCGTTCTGGACAACCCGACCGCCTTTCCGACCCAGATGGCCATTCTGCGCGGCGACCCCGGCTTTGTCAGCGGACCCCAGGCCCTGCGCGTGCGCAACAACAACCGCGCCTATGAGTCCGAGGGCATCCAGTCGGTCCTGACCGCCCGCTTCGCCACCGGGGCCCTGGCCCACCAGCTGGAGATCTCGGCCCGCTGGCACACCGATTCCGAGGACCGGTTCCAGCGCGACGACGTCTATCGCATGGACGACGGCGACATGCTGCTGACCACGCGCGGCGTGGACGGCGCCCAGACCAACCGCGTGGGCGAGGCCGAGGCCTGGGCCTTCTTCGTCCGCGACGTCATCTCTGTCGACCGCCTGACCGTAACGCCCGGCCTTCGCTATGAAACCATCGACCTGACGCGCACCGACTATCCCACCAGCCCTCCGTCGCGCAGCACCCCCGTCCGGGTGAGGGAGAGCCAGGTCGACGTCTGGCTGCCGGGTCTCGGCCTGACGTACGACCTGACCGATGAGGTGCGGCTGGTCGCCGGCGCCCACCGCGGCTTTGCCAACCCGGGCCCCGGCTCGGACGTCGATCCGGAGACTTCCTGGAACTATGAGGCGGGCGTGCGCTTTGACCGCGGTGCCCTGTCGTTCGAGGCGATCGGCTACCTCAACGCCTATGACAATCTGCTGGGCACCTGCACCGCCTCCACCGGCGGCGGCTGCACCATCGGCGACCAGTTCTCGGGCGGCGAGGTCCGGGTCTCGGGTCTGGAAGTCACCGGCTCCTGGGACGCCGGCAACGCCCTGGGCCTCGACTTCGGCGTGCCGCTGTCGCTGGTCTACACCCTGACCGACGCCGAGTTCGAAACCAGCTTCACCTCGGCCTATGAGCCCTGGGGCACGGTCACCTCGGGCGACGACCTGCCCTATCTGCCGCGCCATCAGCTGACTCTGCGGGGCGGGCTGGACTTCGGCGACTGGCGCGTCAACGCCACCGTCAACCGCGTCTCGGACGCCCGCGCCGTCGCCGGATCGGGCGCTATCCCGGCCGCGGAGCGGATCGAGGCCCGCACCCTTCTGGACCTGGCCGCGGACTGGGACGTGACGCCCTCGGCCACCCTGTTCGCCTCGGTCCAGAACGTCACGGACGAGGTCCACAACGTCGGCTTCTCGCCCGCCGGTGCCCGCCCCGGCGCGCCCCGCATCGCCACCGCCGGCCTGCGCCTGAGGTTCTGACCCCCTAGCCGCACGGGCCCCGGCGCACTACCTTTCCGTTCATGGCCCGTTCTCCCCGATCTTCGCGTTCCACGTCCGGTGTGTCCGAGGCCCCGGCGGCCTTTTCCGGCACGCCCCCCATGTTTGCGCCGGTCACCGGGCCGCGCCTGACGCCCGAGGAGGCGCCGGGCGCGCCGGCCGACTGGGTGCCGCACCGGCCCTCGCGGCCGACGGACAAGGTCTCGCGCCCCTTCCGGCTGGAGACGAAATACACCTCGGCCGGGGACCAGCCCGCCGCCATCGCCGACCTGGTCGAACAGGCCGCCGAGGGCGAGCGCGATCAGGTGCTGCTGGGCGTGACCGGCTCGGGCAAGACCTTCACCATGGCCAAGGTCATCGAGGCGACCCAGCGCCCGGCCCTGATCCTGGCCCCCAACAAGACCCTCGCCGCCCAGCTGTACAGCGAGTTCAAGAGCTTCTTCCCCGACAACGCCGTCGAATATTTCGTCTCGTACTACGACTATTACCAACCCGAAGCTTATGTCCCAAGAACAGACACTTACATCGAAAAGGACTCGTCCATAAACGAGCAGATCGACCGGATGCGGCATGCGGCGACGCGGGCCATTCTGGAGCGGGACGATGTGATCGTGGTGGCCTCGGTCAGCTGCATCTATGGCATCGGCTCGGTCGAGACCTATACGGCCATGACCTTCACCCTGGGCGTCGGCGACCAGATCGATGAGGCCAAGCTGCGCGCCGACCTGATCGCGCTCCAGTACAAGCGCAATGACCTGACGTTCGAGCGCGGCATGTTCAGGAAGCGCGGCGACACCATCGAGATCTTCCCCGTCCACCTGGAAGACCGCGCCTGGCGCCTCAGCCTGTTCGGCGACGAGATCGAGGCCATCCACGAGTTCGACCCCCTGACCGGCAAGAAGACCGCCGACCTCGACACCATCACCGTCTATGCCGCCAGCCACTACGTCACCCCGCGCCCGACGCTGAAACAGGCTATCGACGGCATCAAGGCCGAGCTGAAGGAGACGCTCGACTGGATGAACGAGAACGGCAAGCTGCTGGAGGCCCAGCGGCTGGAACAGCGCACCCGCTTCGACCTCGAGATGATGGAGGCCACCGGCGCCTGTGCCGGCATCGAGAACTACAGCCGCTGGCTGACCGGCCGCAGCCCCGGCGAGCCCCCGCCCACCTTCTTCGAATACATCCCCGACAACGCCCTGCTGTTCGTCGACGAGAGCCACGTCACCATCGGCCAGATCAACGGCATGTTCCGCGGCGACTACAAGCGCAAGTCGGTCCTCGCCGAATACGGCTTCCGCCTGCCCTCCTGCATCGACAACCGCCCGCTCAAGTTCGAGGAGTGGGACGCCATGCGCCCCCAGACGGTCCACGTCAGCGCCACCCCCGGCCCGTGGGAAATGGCCCAGACCGGCGGCGTCTTTACCGAACAGGTCATCCGCCCCACCGGCCTGATCGACCCGCCGGTCGAGATCCGCCCGGTCAGCGACCCCACCCGCAACCAGGTCGATGACGTGATTGACGAGGTCAAGGCCACCGCCCGCGCCGGCTACCGCTCCCTCGTCACCGTCCTGACCAAGAAGATGGCCGAGGACCTGACGGAATACATGCACGAACAGGGCGTCCGCGTCCGCTATATGCACTCCGACGTCGACACGCTGGAGCGCATCGAGATCCTGCGCGACCTCCGCCTCGGCGCCTTTGACGTGCTGATCGGCATCAACCTGCTGCGCGAGGGGCTCGACATCCCCGAATGCGGCCTGGTCGCCATCCTCGATGCGGACAAGGAGGGCTTCCTCCGCTCCGAAACCTCCCTGATCCAGACGATCGGTAGAGCCGCCCGCAACGTCGACGGCCGCGTCATCCTCTATGCCGACAAGACCACCGGCTCGATGGAGCGCGCCATCGCCGAGACCAATCGCCGTCGCGCCAAGCAGGTCGAATACAACACCGCCCACGGCATCACCCCCGAAAGCGTCAAGCGCGACATCAAGGAGATCCTGGCCAGCCCCTATGAGAGCCGCCAGATGGACCGCCTGACCGCCCCCGGCCTCAAGGAAGAGGCCAAACCCTTCACCGGCTCCAACTTCCAGGCCGCCCTCAAGGACATGGAGGCCAAGATGCGCGAGGCCGCCGCCAACCTCGAGTTCGAGGACGCCGCCCGCCTCCGCGACGAGATCAAGAAGATGAAGGCCCTCGACCTGGA
>JAHJYN010000283.1 GCA_018826885.1 Alphaproteobacteria bacterium
CGGCGCTGTCGTCGGAAGCCCAGTCGGTCATCGCCCAAGCGGCCCAGTACGCCCAGTCGGGACGTTCGGCTCGCATCGTGGTCGTCGGTCACGCCGACACCTCGGGCTCGGCCAGCTACAACGTCGGCCTGTCGAACCGCCGTGCCCGCACGGTCGCCGATGCCCTCGTGGCCCGCGGCATCCCCGGTGGCGCCCTGGCCGTCGAAGGTCGCGGTGAAACCGACCTGGCCCGTGCGACCGCGGACGGTGTCCGTGAGCCGCTGAACCGGCGCGCGACCATCGACATCAACTTCTGATCCGGCTTCCGGACCGGTCCGGCCTCTCCCCGCGAGAGACCGGGCCGAACCGGACCCGGCCAGACGGTCGATAGACTTCAACCCACCGCCGTGGCCCCCGGTCACGGCGGTGGTGTCGTTTCGGAGGGCAGTTCAGGCCCCTCCGACGGCATGCCCACTGGACAGCGGCGCCTGACCGGTCAAAGGGAAGGATCGTGTTTGTGTCCCGTCCTCCCTTTCCCGCGCCGCGTCCCGACCGGGATGCTCTCGCCGGCCGCCGATTCCTGATCGCGAGCGCGCCGTTCGGGCCCTTCTCGCGGGAGTTGGCCCGCGCGATCGAAGCCGCGGGCGGCGAAGCGGAGCGCCTGATCCTCAACGCGGGCGATCTGCTGGACTGGCGACGGGCCGGCGGCCGGATTCACCGCGAACCCTTTGCGGGGTTCCAATCGGCGCTTCCCGACTGGCTTGAGGCCTTCACCGACGTCATCGTGTTCGGCGACACCAGCCCCCATGCCCGGGCGGTCCTGGCTGCGGCCCGGGCGCGGGGACTGGGCACCTGGATCCTTGAGAATGGCTATTTCCGCCCGGACTGGATCACCCTCGAGCGGGCCGGGGTGAACGCCGAGGGCTGCAGCCCGGTGCGTCCCGAGGCCTATGCCGATGTCGAGGCGCGCGAGCCCCGGCCGCGCCCGGTTGGTCGCATCCTTCCGTGGCATGTGACCCATATCAGTCTCTACTATTTCGTGGAGTTGATGGGTCGCAGGGCCTTTCCCCACTTTCGGCCCGAATATGACCCGCCCCCGTGGCGCCAGGCCTTCGGCCATGTCGGGCGCGCGCTGACCAGCCGCAGATCCGAGACCCGCCGGCGCATCCGGACCCTTATCGGCGGTGAGCAGCCGTTCGTTCTGGTCTGCCTGCAGAGGGACGGCGACAGTCAGCTGGTGCGCCATTCGCCGCTGCCGACCAACACGGCTTTTCTGGAACGGGTTCTCGACAGCTTCGCCGCCCATGCCCCGGACGGGCTGCATCTGGTGGTCAAGGGCCATCCCCTCGATGCGGGCGTCATCGACATGCAGGCGCAGACGGAGACCCTGGCCGCGGCCCGCGGCCTGGCCGGGCGGGTCCACGCGCTGGATGGCGGCGTCCTGGCCGATCTGTGCCGGGCCTCGCGAGGCCTGGTCGTCAATAATTCCAGCGCCGCCCTGTCGGCGCTCGGTTTCGGGACCCCCGTCAAGGTCCTCGGCCGGGCCTTCTTTGACATGGAGGGCCTGACGGACCCGCGACCGCTGGACCGGTTCTGGCATGATCCGAAGGCGCCGGACCCCGCGCTGTTTGCGCGGTTCCGCACCTGGGTCATCGATAACACCCAGATAAATGGTGGCTTTCATGGCCCGGCCGTGCGGCGCGCGACGGCGCGGGCTCTGGTCCAGCGGTTTGCCCGTGACGACCGGACCGGCGCACGCGTCTGACGGCGACCGTATCGGCAAGTGTGGCACGCGCGCCACCCTCAGGGCCCTGTCACGCGCTTGTCATATTAGTGTCGCGGGAGAGTTTAAAGCGGAGCCTAGAGGGGCGTCAGATCGCCGGTCCTCTCGTCCGGCGCGAGGCAATCGGGCCTCATCATCGGGGATATACAATCATGAACCGCAAGAGCGTGTTCTGGGCGACGACCGCCCTTTTCACCGGCCTTCTGGTCTCGGCCGGCACGGCCTCTGCCCAATCGACGGGCTCGACCGAATTCGAAGAAACGACCCTCGACGAAGTGGTCGTGACGGCGCGCCGCGGACCGCTGAATCTCGATGGCGCCATCGTCGCCGAGACCGTCAGCAAGTCGCGCGCCTCGATCACCGAAGAGTACATCGGCACCCAGCCGGCCGGCCAGACGATCCTGAGCAGCATTGCCCTGATCCCCGGTGTGACCTTCACCAACAACGATGCCTACGGCTCGTCGGGTGGTGACCTGACCATCCGCGGCTTCGACGCCGCGCGCGTGTCGCTGACGCAAGACGGCATTCCGCTGAACGACACCGGCAACTACGCCATCTATTCGAACCAGCAGCTGGACCCGGAACTGATCGAGCGGGCCACGGTCAACCTCGGCACGACCGACGTCGACAGCCCCACGGCCTCGGCCACCGGCGGCACCGTCAACTATGTCACGCGCCGTACGCGCGACGACTTCGGCCTGACCACCCAGGTCTCGGCCGGTGACGAAAACTACGAGCGTCTGTTCCTGATGCTCGACACCGGCGCCATCGGCCCCTGGGGCACGGAAGCCTGGGTCTCCTTCTCGGAAACCGACTATGACCACTTCAAGGATCCGGGTGGCATCAGCAAGACCCAGTACAACGGCCGCCTGTACCAGCGCCTCAACGACAACGGCGACTTCCTGTCGCTGACCGCTCACTACAACCGCAACCGCAACAGCTTCACCCGCCGGGTGACCCTGGCCCAGTTCGACGCCGGCACCGCCTTCGACCAGGCCAACTCCCTGGCCGCCTCGTACACGGGCATCAACCCGTCGAACACGGGCAACCTGCGCGGCTCGTCGCGCTTCACCCTGTCCGACACCCTGACGTTGACGGTTGACCCCTCGTTCCAGTACGTCCTGGCCAACGGCGGCGGCACCAGCAACTGGAGCGAAACCGATGCCCAGCTGCGCGGCAACTCGGGCGCTGCCGGCGTCGACCTGAACAACGACGGCGACTTCAACGACACCGTCACCCTGTACCGTCCGAACACGACCAACACCCACCGCTACGGCCTCACCAGCTCGCTGCTGTGGCGTCCGAACGCGGACAACCTGTTCCGCGTCGCCTACACCTGGGACTGGGGTCGTCACCGTCAGACCGGCCAAGTCGGCTACATCAACGCTGACGGTCGTCCGGAAAACCCGTTCGCCGGCCGCGAAGGTCGTCCGGTCGAGCTGCCGGACGGCACCATCCTGCGCCGTCGTGACCGCCTGTCCTACGCGACGCTGAACCAGATCGCTGCCGAATACCGCGGCAACTTCATGGAAGACCGGGTCAGCGTTTCCTTGGGCCTGCGTGCGCCGTTCTTTGATCGTGAGCTGAACAACTACTGCTATCAGCGCGACACGTTCAACGCCTACTGCACCACCCAGACGCCGACCGTCACCAACCCCGACGGCACGGTCCAGTTCCCGGTCTCGACCCTGAACTCGAACGCCAACAACCGCTACCGTCCGCCGGTTTCGTTCGAAAAGTCCTACGACGCCCTGCTGCCGAACGCCGGCGTCACCTACCGCTTCGGTGACAGCCAGTCGATCTACGCCAGCTATGCTGAAGGCTTCTCGGCCCCGCGGACCGACGACCTGTATGACCGCGTGGACGTCAACCCGGAGCCGGAGCGCACCAACTCCTACGACCTCGGCTACCGCTACCAGACGTCGGACGTGATCGCCTCGGTCGCCCTGTGGCGCACCGACTTCTCGAACCG
>JAHJYN010000284.1 GCA_018826885.1 Alphaproteobacteria bacterium
CAAGCGCGCCACCGGCAAGACCCTCTACATCCTCGACGAGCCGACCACCGGCCTGCATTTCGAGGATACGCGCAAGCTGCTGGAGGTGCTGCAGGAACTGGTCGAGGCCGGCAACACCATCGTGGTCATCGAGCACAATCTGGACGTCATCAAGGTGGCTGACTGGCTGCTCGACTTCGGCCCCGAGGGCGGCGACGGCGGCGGCGAGATCGTGGCCACCGGCACGCCGGAACAGGTGGCCGACAACGCCGCCAGCTGGACCGGCCGCTACCTCAAGCCTGTCCTGGACCGCCACGAGGACCGCCGCAAGGCGCGAGTGAAGGCGCTCGCGGCCGAGCCCGCTCCGGCCAAACGAAAAGCCCGGGCGAAAGCCTGACGCCCGGGCTTCATCGTTGATCGATCAGTCAGGCGATCAGGCCAGCTCGGGCGTGCCCGTGCCTTTCAGATCGCGATAGGCGGCCGCAAACGGGGCGTACATGACGGCGGCCGACAGCGCCGAGGCGATCGCCTGCAGCACGATGGCCACGAGGATCATCGGCCCGACGGCCTGAACAATGCCCATGGCCCCCAGGCCTTCCAGCGACTGCCAGTCGATGGTCGCGCCGATCCCCATGGTGATGGGGAAGAAGACGATCGAGGTCAGGATGCTGACCACCATCGTCATGACGAAGGCAATCACCGCCATGCCGATCAGGCTCCAGATCCGTCCACCCGTGACCTTGAAGGAGTCGAAGAAGGCGAACTTTTTCTCGGCCACTGTGATCGGGACGGCCAGTGACAGTCGCACGGACAGCCAGATCAGGAAGGCCGCTGCCGCGAGGAAGACCACCACCATGATCAGCGGTCCGCCGGGCACATCGGCGGCGCCCAGGAAGCCCGCGATCACACCCGCCAGACCGAACGACACGGCGCTGGCCAGCCAGAGGACGATCATCAGCACCAGGCTGACGACGGCCACGCGGACCTCATCCATGCCCACCCGCAGATAGCCGAAGGCCGACTTGCCGGGCTCGAGCACGGAGCGGGCGACGGCGGCACTCAGAACCGCGCCGACAAGCAGTCCCAGAGGCAGGACGAGTGGCAGGATCGAGGCATAGGCCATCATGAGCGGCTGAAGGTCTTCGGGCGTCGCGCCCGGCCCCATATTCTCAAGGTCCGAGGCCGCGGCCATCAGGCCCGCAATCGGGCCGGCGGCCACAAGAAAGATCAGGGCGAAACTGACCAGATAGAAGGCCGCCCACCACAGCAGCACCATCGGCTTGCGCCGCACAACACGAAAGCCTTCAAAGGCCGCGTCTGTTGCAGAAAACGTCATCCCCACATCCTCCCCGATTGATGAGGCCTCAGCCTTAGACGGACTCGTCCGGATTGTCAGCCGCGGTCTCCGCCGCCCCGTCCGGTTCAGCCGACAGTTCGCGCACCACATGGGCGAAGGGCGCATTGCCCAGCAGCTGGAAGAAGCCCTGCACCCAGGCCAGCGGGATCAGCAGAACCGCGGCGGTGACGCCCCAGACCAGCGGCTGCTCGAACATATTCATGACCCAGCCCTCGGGGTCATCCATGGCCGGCATGTCCCATCCGCCCAGCATGGCGCCGATGACCAGCAGCAGGATCACGGCCACCACCATGATCACCAGGCTCATGACGATCGTGACGATGAGCAGCATGATCAGCAGGCCGACCAGCTTCCACGACTGACGCCGCCCCAGCTTCCAGCCCTCCTCAAAGGCCAGGCTGTGATGCCAGACGCAGGCGGGCAGGATCAGATAGGCGCGCCCCGAGGCCAGCAAGATCAGCAGGAAGGCCGCAATGCCGAGCACTACGAGGCCCAGCGCGCGCGGCAGCTCCGGCAACTGCCAGATCAGCGCCCCCAGACCCACACACAGCAGGCCGAGGATGATCAGCGCAAGAATGGCAGCGACGACGATCACCAGACTGGCAACCAGCACCCGGAACTCGTCTGCGCCGACGCGCATGAAGAAGGCCCCGTCCTTGCGGCGGCCGGCAAAGGTCGCCCGCGTGACGGCGACGATCACCACGATGGAGGCCAGCCACTCCAGCAGCTGGATCAGCATCGACCCGCTCTGGAACTGGAAGAAGGCCGCCATCTCTGCGCCCGACTCGAAATCCGGATCGTCGATGAAGATGTCGCTGCCGAAGAAGTGGAACAGCAGCGCCAGCCCGCCCACGCTGGGCAACAGCCCCACCAACCCCCAGACGATGGTGGCCAGCGGCCGCCGCCCGGCCTGACGGAACGGCTCGGCGACCGCCTCCATGATGTCGAATGTCTTCATCTCACCCTCCCCCGAGGTGGCCCGCGGAATCCGGGCTCCAGTATTCCAGCTGGCCATAGGCCGCCGCCAGCGCCCCCGCCGACACCGGCATCCATAGCCCGATTAGGGCCAGCAGGGCCAATTCCGTCAACCCGTGGGATGCGGCCCACCCCAGAAACGCGAGCGGCGGCACGGCCAGACCCAGAAACAGCAGCATCAGCGCCCAGAAGCTGCCCTGGGCGATTCCCATGGTGTTCAGCGACACCGCATGGCCCCGTCCGACCGTCGCCTGCACGAACAGCGACAACCGCACGATCAGCAACGGCGGCACGACCAGCACGATCAGCGCAATCAGCCCCAGCACCACCAGTTGCCAGATCGGCCCGACATTGGCCCAGTCCCGGGCCTGTATGGCCTCTAGGTCCAGGCCCGACATCCCGGCAATGGCCAGGCTGACCAGCGCCAGCACCACGGCGATCATGGCCAGAAAGATCAGGTTCAGCCCGGCGGCCAGCACCACGCGCAGCAGGACCGGTCCCGTGGCCACGCCGCCCGGCGGCGGATCGCGATCCAGCGCCACGGCGGTCAAACCCGTCCAGACCGCCAGCGTCAGGACCACGGCCATGACGGCGAACAACTGCTGCGCGGCGAACGACCCCGTCGTCCAGCCGCCCAGCGGGATCATCAGCGCCAGCAGCACCAGCCCGGCCCAGCCCCCGGCCCACAGCCGCGGCAGCCCCCTGACCGCGCTGGCCACCGCCCGCGTCGGCCGCAAGCGGCGCACGTGACCCTTCGATGCCGTGTTCGCAGACATTCCGCCTCCCCCGTGGCCCGCATCCTAACGCCTTGCCCCCTCATGCGACCAGACGGTTGCTGACGAAGTCGTCCGGCGTGTCTAGAAAGCCGCGATGACCTCTTCCCCCTCCCCCATTCATGTGATCGGCGGCGGCCTGGCCGGCTCCGAAGCTGCCTGGCAGATCGCCCGCGCCGGCGTGCCCGTTATCCTGCACGAGATGCGCGGCGTGCCCGGCATCAAGACCGACGCCCACCAGACCGACGGCCTGGCCGAACTGGTCTGCTCCAACTCCTTCCGGTCCGACGACTGGGAATACAATGCCGTGGGCCTGCTGCATGCCGAGATGCGGGCGCTGGATTCGATCATCCTGTCGTGCGGCGATGCCCATCAGGTCCCGGCCGGGGGCGCCCTCGCCGTCGACCGTGAAGGCTTCTCCGAAGCCGTGACCGCACAGCTGATGGCCCACCCCCTGATCACGGTGGTGCGCGAGGAAATCGGCGGCATTCCGCCCGAAGACTGGGACAGCGTCATCGTCGCCACCGGCCCGCTGACGTCGGCCGCGCTGGCCGATGCGATCCTGACGACGACGGGCGAGGAATCGCTCAGCTTCTTCGACGCCATTGCGCCGATCATCCATGCCGACTCGATCAATTTCGACATCGCCTGGCGCCAGTCGCGCTACGACAAGGTTGGCCCGGGCGGCGACGCCGCCGCTTACGTCAACTGCCCGATGGACAAGGCCCAGTATGACGCCTTCATCGACGCCCTGCTGGCCGGCCCGAAGACCGAGTTCAAGGAGTGGGAGAACGTCCCCTATTTCGACGGCTGCCTGCCCATTGAGGTGATGGCCGAGCGGGGCCGCGAAACCCTGCGCCACGGCCCGATGAAGCCGGTCGGCCTGACCAATCCGCGCGACCCGACGGTCAAGGCCCACGCCATCGTCCAGCTGCGTCAGGACAATGCGCTCGGTACCCTGTTCAACATGGTCGGCTTCCAGACCAAGCTGAAATACGGGGTCCAGACCGACATCTTTCGCATGATCCCGGGGCTGGAAAGTGCCCAGTTCGCGCGCCTCGGCGGCCTGCACCGCAACACCTTCCTCAACAGCCCCAAACTGCTGGACCGCCAGCTGCGGCTGAAGGCCCTGCCGCGTCTGCGCTTTGCCGGTCAGGTCACAGGGGTCGAGGGCTATGTCGAAAGCGCGGCGCTGGGCCTGCTGACCGGCCGCCTCGCGGCTGCTGAACGGCTGGGCCGGGACCTGGCCCCGCCGCCGCCCGAGACCGCCATCGGCGCCCTGGTCGAACACATCACCGGCGGCCATCTGGAAGGCTCCAAGTTCCAGCCGATGAACATCAACTATGGCCTGCTGCCGCCGCTGGAGGCCCCGCGCGTCGACGACGACGGCAAGAAGATCCCGCCCAAGGATCGCGGCCGCGCCAAGAAGCGCCTGATGAGCCTCCGCGCCCTGGACTCGCTCAAGGCCTGGCGGGACGCGTGATGGCGGATCCCGAAAGCGAGCTCGAGCGCCTGATCGAGCGCCGCGTCACCCTGATCCACCGCCTCGACCTGATCGCGAAGGGCGCCCAGATCACCTATGACGACGGCACCCCGGTCGACATGGCCTCAGAGAAGGCGCGGCTGGAGTCCGAGATCAGCCGCCTCGACCGCAAGATCCTCGCGCTTCAACCGCCGGCCGGTCAGGCCTGACCATGCTGCTCAGCCCCGTCCGCGCCGCCATTCGCAAGCGCATCAGCGATGTCTTCAACGATGCCGAGAAGGGCGAGCGGCCGGTGATGCGGCGGGCGGATGCGCTGTTTGCGCCCGGCTCGGTCGCCTGGGAGGTCAATGGCGATGTGGTGACCATGATGATCGGCGGGGTGTCGGGTCTGCTGCTGCAGATGCTGCATCCGGCGGTGCTGGCCGGCGTCTGGGACCATTCCGACTTTCGCGCCGACATGCACGGGCGCCTGCGCCGGACGGCCAAATTCATCGCCGTGACCACCTATGACAGCGCCGGGGCCGGACAGGCCGCCATCGACAAGGTCAACCGCATCCACAGGAAGCTGGGTGGCACCCTGCCCGACGGCACGACCTATCGCGTGTCGGACCCCGCGCTGCTGGCCTGGGTGCATGTGACCGAGACGATCAGCTTCCTCGACGCCTGGATCCGGTATGCCCGGCCCGCCATGCCGATGGCCGAACAGGACGCCTATTTCGACGAAATGGCGCGCATCGGTCAGGCGCTGGGCGCCGATCCCCTGCCCCGCAGTCGGGCCGAGGCCGAGGCGCTGATCCAGTCGTACCGCCCCCTCCTGCGCGCCGATGCCCGCACGCGCGAGGTCGCCGACATGGTCATGCGCCAGCGGATTGGCTCGCCCGCCGTCGACAGCGCCGCCGGCCTGATCATGCAGGCGGGGTTCGACCTGCTGCCCGGCTGGGCCCAGGCGATGCACGGCCGCCGTCCGCCCCTGCCGCGCCCGCTGGTCCGCACCGGCGCCCTGACCACCGCCCGCTTCATCCGCTGGGCCTTTGACCAGTCGCCGAACCGCCGGGTGTGGCCGCGCGAGCAGGCCGACTTTCCGCGCGCCTAGACCCGGCCCCTGAGGCTGGCCCAGACCAGCCGTAGCCGCTTGACCGGCTCGGGCGCGGCGGGGTTCAGAAGGGCCGCATGAGCCACGGCCGGAAAGGCGGCGGTCGGCAGGCCCTTCAGGGCCGCATTCACGTCACCGCGCAGCGCCCGCGCCTCATCGGTCCGCCCCGTCTGCGCCAGGCCCCGCAGACGCCCGGCGAGCACCACCGCTGCCTCATGCCCCGGCCCGGCCAGCACCCGCACCGCCGCCTGCATGGGACCGACGTAAAAGGCGTCCAGATCATGGGGCTCGCCATGCACCCGGCCGATGTGGGCCTCGATCAGGGCGTCGAGCGGCGCGCGGTCCAGCGCGTGGCGATGGACCACCCCGGTCAGGGCCTCCAGCACCGGATGGCCGATACGGGGCGCGTTCGCAAACACCCCGTCCATCTGGTCGGCCCACCAGCGATAGCGCATCTCGGCCAGCAGCGGCTGGGTCACCCGCGTCGGGATGGCCATCAGCTCAGCCTCGAACGCATAGAGGGTGATCAGGGCAGCGCGCCGCCCTTCGTCCGCCACGAACCGGCTGGACAGCCAGCGATCCGGATCGGTGGCCCGGACCTGGGCGTCCAGATCGACAGGCGGTGCGCTCAAGGGATCAGCCGAACAGGGTCTGGTACATGGCCATGGAGGTCAGCATCGGGAAGCTGAGCAGCAGGTTCGTGCGGCTGCCCAGCATGGCGATGCGGGCGGCGCGGGCCTTCCTGTCATCGTCGACGGCGACGATGCCCAGGGCGCGCTTCTGGTTCGGCCAGATGATGCCCCAGACGTTCAGGAACATGATGATGGCCAGCCAGACGCCGATGCCCATCAGCATGAAGCCCTGATCGCCCTCGACCAGACCGCCGGCCATACCGAAGCTCAGCACCTCGGCGGCATAGGCGTGGCCCCGGGCGACCATGACGGCCAGGCCCGCCAGCACCGTCACCAGCGCCGACCAGCGGAACCAGAACAGGGCCTCGGGGGCGATATGCTTGCCGACCGCCGGCTTCAGCTCGGCCGGGATCGACGGCATGACCCGGATCTGGACGAAGTTGAAATAGTACAGCAGGCCGATCCACAGGATCCCCGCGATCACATGCACCCAGCGGAACACGGCCTGCCAGAAGCTGCCGTCAAA
>JAHJYN010000285.1 GCA_018826885.1 Alphaproteobacteria bacterium
CGGCGCCCCCTCGGTCACGACGCTTGCGCGTCGCGCCACCTCCCCATGACATGGGGAGGAGATGAACTGGGCGGCCTCGGCCCTTAAGCCCCCACCGTCGACCCCGCACTTCCTCGCTGTGTTCTCTGTGTCTTCTCTTCGCTGTGTTCGCTGTGATGAACCCCTGACCGCCAGCTGCATCACCGCCCTCAGACGCTCCGCTCGCACCCGGCCCCCATCGGCCCTGCGGGCCACTTCCCCCGAGGGGGGAAGAATGCCCCCCGTCCGTTTCTGACGCACCCGCGTGCCAGCCTCCCCGGCATGACACAGGCTGCTCCCTCTCCCTCCGCCCCCGACGACGTCTGGAGCGTCGCGCGCGAGGCCTATCTGGCGGGGTCGACCGCCGCCATGGTCTGTCGCGAGCTGGCGCTGTCGCCCTCCACCTTCTGGCAGCGCGCCGCGCGTGAGGGGTGGCTGCGCCGCGACCACCCGCGCCGGGCCGACTCCCTGCCGCCGCCCGCACCGGTCAACCTCGACGACACCGTCGACGATCTGTGGACCGCGCTCGACAAGGTCTGGCACCGCATCTGCGCCGCCCTGGATGCCGGGGATGCCGCCGGCGCCGCCCGCTGGACGCGGGTCCATGCCCAGCTCAAGGCCACGGCCACCGCCGAAAACCAGGCCCGGGCCGCCGACCGCAGGCGCGCGGCCCATCAGCAGAGCCTCGACGCCCTGCGCGAAAGCGAGGCCATCGTCCGCGCCGCCGAGGCCCATATGGCCGCCCTCCACGCCCAACAGGCCGTCTCGGAAGTGGAGAAAGTGGAGAAAGTGGAGTCTGTTTTGCGGGACTCCACGCCACCCCCGGCGCCGCAGCCCGCCCCGCCCCTCAACCGCGCCCAGCGCCGCCGGATGCAGCGGGGCGGCGGCCCTTGATCCCCGTGTCAGGCTTCAAACGGATAGGGGCTGACCGACTTGGCCCAGTCGTCGACGGCCAGCGCCCGGTCCAGCGGCGGGGCCGCGCGCTCGGCGCAGGGGTGGCGCAGGCACAGCCGGCAGGCCGGGCCGATCGGCGTAACCTCGGGCGCGGTCAGGTCCAGCCCGCGGCTATAGACCAGCCGGGGCGCGTGCTTCAGCTCGCACCCCAGACCGATGGCCAGATCCTGCCCCTCGCCTTGGCCGCCCTCGGCCCCGTCGCCCTGCCGTCCGACCGTGCGCGCCAGGGTGAACCAGCGCCCGCCCTCCGGCGTCTCGATGATCTGGGTGACGATCCGGCCCGGGGTGCGAAAGGCCGAATGCAGCCGCCACCGGGGGCACGCCCCGCCAAAGCGCGAGAACGGAAACGCCCCCGAGGCATAGCGTTTGGAGATATTGCCCGCCTGGTCGACCCGCATCAGGAAGAAGGGCACCCCCCGCGCCGTGGGCCTGGACAGGGTGGTCAGCCGGTGCGCCGCCTGTTCGAACGACACGCCGAACCGCGCTGTCAGCCGCCCGAGGTCATAGGCAGTGTCCTCAGCGGTCGCCTGAAACGCGCCGTAGGGCATCAGGGTCGCGGCCGCCAGCGTATTGGTCAGCGACACCTTCAGCAGCCGCCGGGTGGCCTCATCGGGGGGGCGCGCGGCCCCGGTCATGGCCTCCAGCTCGGCCCCGTGCTCGCTCAGCGCCAGCTGATAGGCGACGGCAAAGGCCCGCGACGACGGCCCCAGCGTCTCGGACAGCAGCAGCCGCCGCCGGTGCGGATCGAACCGCCGCGTCCATTCGACCATCACCTCGGCCGGCATCACCTTGACGGTCAGATGGTGGCGGGCGGCCAGCCGCGCGCGCGCTGCCGCCTCAAAGCTGTCGTGCACCCCGCCCGCCGGGTCGAACAGGGCGGCGTGAAGCGCCTCGCCCAGCGTGTCCAGCTCGGCGAAATGGTTGTTCCGCGACTGGATGTGGTCGCGCACCCAGTCGGACGGCGTGCCGGTCTCGACCCCGCCGTGCTCGGCCTCGGCCCGCGCTCGCGTGCGTTGTTCGGCCAGCGACCGGTAAAGCCGGATCAGCGCCTCGGCCGCCCCCGGCATATCCTCGCCCAGCTGCAGGATCTCGTGGCGCGGCACGCTGATCCCAGCGAACAGGGGATCGGCAAACACCTCGGCCAGCTCGGCCTCGCCCACCCCGCCCTGGTTCAGGGCGCGGAGATCGACGTCATAGGTCTCGGCCAGCCGCAGCAGCAGCTGCGCCGTCACCGGCCGCTGGTTCCGCTCTATGTGATTGAGATAGCTGGGGGAAACGCCCAGATCGGCGGCCATGGCCGTCTGCGTCAGGTCCAGCTCGCGCCGCAACCGCTTCAGGCGCCCCCCCAGAAACAGCTTGCGATCCGGCGCCTGATCCATGGCCGCAGTCTGTCACATTATGACGACCTTGCAAGTGTCATGATGTGACTTGATGTCAGCATTAAGACAGGCCCCGCTGTATCAATCATGACTGTCGCGTGTTTCCCTGATCTCAACCGGTGACGCCCCGCGTTGCCCCGCCTTCGAGATCAAAAGGGGATTCCCATGACCACTTTCGCCGATCTGGTGCCGTCGCCCAAGGGCCGCTTTGACGGGATCGAACGCCCCTATACGCCGGAGGACGTCCTGCGCCTGCGCGGCTCGGTGACCCCGGCCCAGACGCTGGCCCAGCGCGGCGCCGACCGCCTGTGGGAGCTGCTGCACTCCGAGCCCTACATCAATGCCCTGGGCGCCGTGACCGGCAACCAGGCCATGCAGATGGTCCGCGCCGGCCTCAAGGCCATCTACCTCTCCGGCTGGCAGGTCGCCGCCGACGCCAACACCGCCGGCGCCATGTACCCGGACCAGTCGCTCTATCCCGCCAATGCCGCGCCCGAACTGTGCCGCCGCATCAACCGCACCCTGCAGCGCGCCGACCAGATCGAGCACGCCGAGGGCGGCGCCAAGCGCGACTGGTTCGCCCCGATCGTCGCCGATGCCGAGGCCGGCTTCGGCGGACCGCTGAACAGCTTCGAGATCATGAAGGCCTTCATCGAGGCGGGCGCCGCCGGCGTCCACTTCGAGGACCAGCTGGCCAGTGAGAAGAAGTGCGGCCACCTCGGCGGCAAGGTGCTGATCCCGACCCAGGCGCATGAGCGGAATCTGGTCGCCGCCCGTCTGGCCGCCGACGTCATGGGCACTTCGACCATCACCGTCGCCCGCACCGACGCCGAGTCGGCCCAGCTGATCACCTCGGATGTGGACGAGCGCGACCACCCCTTCATCAACCGCGAGGACCGCACGCCGGAGGGCTTCTTCCGGCTCAAGCCCGGCACGGGTCTGGACCACTGCATCGCCCGGGGTCTGGCCTATGCCAACATCGCCGACCTGCTGTGGTGGGAGACCTCCCACCCCGACCTCGACGACGCGAAGAAGTTTGCCGAGGCCATCCAGAAGAAGCACCCCGGCAAGCTGATGGCCTACAACTGCTCGCCCTCCTTCAACTGGGAAGCCAAGCTGGACAAGGCCACCATCGCGAAGTTCCAGCGTGAGCTGGGCGCCATGGGCTACAAATTCCAGTTCGTGACCCTGGCCGGCTTCCACAGCCTCAACAACGGCATGTTCGAGCTGGCCTCGGGCTACCGCGACCGCGGCATGGCGGCCTATTCCGAGCTGCAGCAGCGCGAGTTCGCCAACGAAGCTACCGGCTACACCGCCACCCGCCACCAGCGCGAGGTCGGCACCGGCTATTTTGACCAGGTCGCCACCGTCATCTCGAACGGCCAGTCCTCGACCACGGCGCTCAAGGACTCGACCGAAACCGCCCAGTTCGTCGCCGCTGAATAAGCAAGGAACCCACCCATGGAACCGATCAAATCGACCGACGGCATCATCGACTTCTGCCTCGCCCCGCTCAGACTGGATACGGGCTCCGAGTCGGAGCGCGAGGTCCGCCGCCGCATGACCCACGTGATCCGCACCCTTCAGGCCAAACTGGCCGGCCCGGTCGCCGTCGACTTCTCGAACATGCCCTCACAGGTCATCAACGAGGCTGCCCACGGGTATGAGTGATCGCGTCATCCTCGGGCTTGACCCGAGGATCGGTGTCGCCCGCGACGGGTGAAGGTCTGCCCGGACCGATCCTCCGATCAAGTCGGAGGATGACGTCAGGCCAAGGGGGGCTGCCTAGCTGAACGCGAACAGCAG
>JAHJYN010000286.1 GCA_018826885.1 Alphaproteobacteria bacterium
AGCGGGTGACGACAGGAGGGGAGGAGGTCATTCAGGCATGTCCGTGAGCGCCGTCCTTATAGCGTCCGGTGCCGGAATTCACAGGGCCACGGCCCGGATTCGCGACGGACTGCGGTCGGAGGTCTCGGCACAGGGGCCCCGCTGGCGACTGTGGACCCCGGTTGCCTTCGGCGCGGGCTGTGCGGCCTATTTTGTCCTCGGTCGCGAGCCGCCCCTGTGGCCACTGGTGGCTTTGGCGATCGTGACCGGTGCCCTGTGGTCGGCCGCGCGCCGGGCCGGGCGGTCGCGGCGCTGGACCCTGCCGCTGCTGCTGCTGGCCTGTCTGGCCCTCGGGCTGGCGACGGCGAAGGTGCGAAGCGCCCGGATCGCCGCCCCGATCGCTCCGGCCCTGTCCGAGCCAACCGTGATCGAGGCCTGGGTGATTGATGTCGACAGCCCGGGCGAGCGCGGGGCCCGGGTGGTGATCGCCCCGGTGCGGGTGCGGGGTCTGGAACCGGCCGCCACGCCCCACCGTCTACGCGCGACCTTGCGGGGCGAGCCGCCGCCGCCGGGCGCATCCGTCCGCCTGTTCGCCATTCTCAACCCGCCGCCGGCCCCGGCCAGTCCGGGAGCCTATGATTTCGGCCGCAATGCCTGGTTCCAGGGTATGGGCGGGGTGGCCTTCGCCCTCGGGGAGACGCGACCGGCGATCCTCGCGGACGCCCCCTGGCGACTGCGGCTGGCGATGGCGGTGAACCGTATACGCTACGGCCTGGCCCAGCGGATCGTGGCGCGGCTGGGCGAGCGCAACGGCGGGATCGCAGCCGCCATGACCACCGGTCACGAGACCTGGATCCGCCGCGCCGATCTGGAGGTGATGCGCGATTCCGGCCTGGCCCACATCCTGTCGATCTCGGGTCTGCACATGGCCATCGTCGGCGGCTTCGTCTTCTTCGCCGTCCGCTTTGGCATCGCCGCCGTGCCCTGGCTGGTGCTGCGCATGCCGGGCAAGAAGGTCGCCGCCTGGGCCGGGTGGATCGCCGTCGTCGCCTATCTGATCATCTCCGGCGCGCCCCCGCCGGCCGAGCGGGCGGCGATCACCGCCTCGGTCGCCTTTCTGGCCATCATCCTCGACCGGCCTGCCATCAGCATGAATGCGCTGGCCGTCGCGGCCTTTGCCGTCTTGCTGCTGCAGCCCGAGGCCATCGTCACGCCGGGCTTCCAGATGTCGTTTGCGGCGACGGCGGCCTTGGTGGCCCTGGCCGAATCCTGGCCGCGCCGCCCGCGCGAGATCAAGGTGCCCCTGCCGATCCTGATTGTGCAGAGAGCGGGCACATGGGTGGGGCTGGCGATCCTGGCCAGCTTCGTCGCCGGCATGGCCACCGGCCCGTTCGCCATGCAGCATTTCAACCGGACGGCGGTCTATGGCCTGCTGGCCAATATGATCAGTTCGCCGATTGCCGACTTCATCATGATGCCGATGCTGGCGCTGGGCGTGGTGCTGCAGCCCCTCGGTCTCGGTGGGCCCTTCCTGACCGTGGCGGGGTGGGGGATCGAGGCGATCATGGCCGTCGGGGCGTGGATCTCGACCCTGCCCGGGGCGGTGATCCATACCGCCAGCGCGCCGGTCATCGCCCTGCCGGTCGCCTTTATCGGCATTCTGGTGCTGTGCTTGTGGAGAGGACGTCTGCGGTGGCTGGGCTTGCCTCTGGCCTGCGCGGTGCTGGTCTGGCCCCGCCATCCGACGCCGGACCTGTGGATCGCCGATGCCGGCACCAATGCGGCCATCGTGACCGGGGATGAGGCGCTGGTGGTCCGGACGGTCGGGGCGTTTTCGCGCGATGTCTGGTCGGGGCGGCGGGGGCTGACGCTGGTCGAGCGCCCGGCGGAGGGCTGGACCTGCGGACGGGTCCATTGCGCACCCGAGGTTCCGGGCCCGCTGGCGCTGTGGTGGGGACGCAGCACGCCTGACGTGGATCAACTGGCGGCCCTGTACCAGGCCGCCGAGGTGGTCAGTGTGCGGGTCGAGCTGACGCGCCTGCCCGAAGCCTGCGCCGACCGTCTGGTGCTGGACGGGCGTGACTATGCAGCGGGGGGCAGTGTCGAGCTGTGGCGCACAGAGGGCAGCTGGCGCGCCCTGTGGTCAACGACCGCGCGGGGCGCGCGTCCGTGGAACCGGCTGGGCGACCCCGATTATCAGGAATAGCGGCGGATCAGCCCAACCAGACGGCCCTGAACCTTGACCTGGTCGGGGCCAAAGATGCGCGTCTCATAGGCGCGGTTGGCCGGCTCCAGCGCGATGGAGGCGCCGCGTTTGCGCAGACGCTTCAGCGTGGCTTCCTCCTCCTCGACCAGGGCCACGACGATCTCGCCGCTGTTGGCGGTGGTGACCTGTCGGATGATAGCAAAGTCGCCGTCCAGAATGCCCGCCTCGATCATGGAATCGCCCTCGATCTCAAGCAGATAGTGTTCGCCGGCCCCCAGCAGGGCCTCGGGCACCGCCATGCGGTCGCGCTCGTGCTGGATGGCGGAAATGGGCGTGCCCGCCGCGATCTTGCCCAGCAGGGGCAGCTCCCGCGTGCCGCCGCTGTCGTGATTGGCATTGGCCGCAGGACGACC
>JAHJYN010000287.1 GCA_018826885.1 Alphaproteobacteria bacterium
ATCGCCTCGAAGGGCGGCACGACCCGCGCCGGTCTGGATGCGCTGGAGGCCGACGGAGGCGCCGCGCGCGCGGCGACCGCCGCCGTCAGCGCGGCCGTGGCCAAGGCCCGCGAGCTATCCCGCTAGACGGCCCGTCGCCAGCCGGCGGGCGAACCGGTCAAAGGCATGGCTGGCGTCCTGCCAGGTCGTGAACCCCCGGACCTCGGCGAGGTTCGAGGAATACCAGTCGTAGCGGACCGGATAGCGGGTGCCGTCGGCGAGGGTGACCTCGCCCTCGATGGTGGCGCCCCCGATGCTCTTGCTGCGCATGCCGTCGAGGCCTGGCTGGGCCGCCAGCTGGGCAAAGGTCGGCCGGTTGGGACGGATATCGACCAGGACGAGGGAGATGGTGGCGCCCGGCAGGGCCTGCTCGCGGGCCAGCGCGCGCTCCACGGTGACGGCCAGCTGGTCGGCCTGCTGCAGCAGGTCACGCTCACCCAGTTCCTCGGCCTTTTCAATCAGGTCGGGACCGAGCACGACCGAGACATCGGGGCTCTGGGCGGCAGCGGCACCGGCAACGAGGGTCACGGCGGCCAGGGGGGCGAAGAAGGCAAAGCGGCGCATGGGTGATCTCCTGTGGAGCCCCATATTAACCCGGAAGGCGAATCCGCGCCATCAGGCCGCCCAGTGCGCTGCGGTCCAGGGTGATATCGCCGCCGTGCCCGCGCGCCACGTCGCGGGCGATGGCGAGGCCGAGGCCGACGCCCTTGCGGTTCTGGTTGCGGGAGGCATCGAGGCGGGAGAAGGGGCGGAAGGCCTCTTCGTGCATATCCTCGGGGATGCCGGGACCGTCATCCTCGACCGCGATCTCGGTGCCGCCGGAGGGCAGACGGCGGGCGGACAGGCGCACAGCGTCGCCGTGAGCAGCGGCGTTGCCGACCAGATTGGCCAGGGCGCGGCGAAAGGCGAGGGGGCGGACATTGACGGTCAGGGCCTCGGGCACGTCCATCTCTATGGCGGCGCCAATCCGTCGACCGTCCTCCGCCGCCTGATGGAGCAGATCGGCAACCGAGAGAGTCTCGCTGGCCTCGCCCGCCTCGCCCTGGGCGAAGGCCAGATATTCGTCGATCATATGTTCCATCTGGTCGAGGTCACCCTGCATGGCCGAGGCGCGTTTGAAGGGTGGGGCAAGCGCGAGCTCCAGACGAAGCCGGGTCAAGGGAGTCCTGAGGTCGTGGCTGACCGAGGCGAGCAGGGCGGTGCGCTGGTCGATATGGCGCTGGATGCGGTCGCGCATGTCCATGAAGGCGCGCGCGGCGGCCCGGACCTCGCGCGCCCCGTGCGGCTTGAACCGGTCGCGGGTCTCGCCCCGGCCAAACGCCTCGGCGGCGGCGGCCAGCCGCTCAATGGCCCGCACCTGATTGCGGATGAACAGGATGGCGACCGACATGAGGAGCACGGTGGCGGCCAGCAGCCAGACGACGAAGATGTGCGCCTGGGTGGCCACGGCCCGCTCGCGCGGAGCGATGAT
This sequence comes from Alphaproteobacteria bacterium, assembly GCA_018826885.1. Taxonomy (GTDB): domain Bacteria; phylum Pseudomonadota; class Alphaproteobacteria; order Caulobacterales; family Caulobacteraceae; genus Brevundimonas. The sequence continues at coordinate 1,511 of JAHJYN010000287.1, forward strand.
GCGCATGACGCCGTCACCGACCTGGACCCGGATGTCGATGTAGTTGGGATAGCGGGTCGTATCGAACCAGAAGGGGCGGTCGAGGCGCGACCTCAGGGCCGCCTCGAGGGCCCGGTCGACCACGCCAATGGGGCCGCGACGCACATCGTCGGGCAGGGTCCGGGCTTCCTGCCAGGCGATCGACAGGGACAGGGTGCGCTCGGCCCGCCCCGCCAGGGTCTCGAGCCCCCCGGGCGTGGGGTCTTCGGCATAGGTCTCGACCGCCCAGGCGATATCACCCGCCAGACCTTCCGACAGGCGCGCATTCACGGTCTGCCAGTGGGCGTCGAAAAAGGTCCAGGTGACGAACACCTGCATGACCAGCACCGGCAGGACAATGATCAGCAGCGACCGGCCCCACAGGGAGGTCGGCAGCCGTCGCTTGAGGAAGCGTGTCCAGACCGTGGACGGGAGAAGTTTCATGGAACGGGCCCGTCTCGCCGTGCGTCAGTCCGGCGCCAGCATATAGCCGACACCGCGCACGGTCTGCAGATAGCGGGGGTTCTTGGGATCGACCTCAAGCTTGCGGCGCAGGCGGGTGACCTGCACATCGACGGCGCGGCCCGTGATGTCGGCGGTATCGGGCGACAGGGCCATGCGCTCGACAGGAGCATGGGCGTGGATGGCCAGGGTTTTCAGCAGCTGCGCCTCGGCCTCGGTCAGGCGCTGGGGACGGCCGTCACGCATCAGCTCCAGCCGCTCCATGTCGAAGACGGCATCGCCCAGCTTGATCTCGCGCGGCGTCAGCGGCTTGCCGCCGGTCCGCCTGAGGATGGCATCGATCCGCAGCGCCAGTTCGCGCGGATCGAAGGGCTTGGACATATAGTCGTCGGCGCCGCGCGACAGGCCCTCGATGCGGTCGCCGGCCTCTCCGCGAGCGGTCAGCAGCAGTACCGGCGTCTGCGAGGTCTCGGCCTTGTTGCGGACCCAGGTGGTCAGATCGAGTCCGCTTTCGCCCGGCATCATGATGTCGAGCACGACCAGGTCGAATTCGATCAGTTCCATCAGGCGACGGGCCGCGGCGGCGTGGGCGGCGCCAGTCACGCGATAGCCCTCGCGCGCCAGATATTCCTTGAGCAGCTCGCGAATCCGGTCGTCGTCATCGACGATCAGCAGATGTCGCCCGGATCCCGCGCCCGCAACCGGGCCGGAGCGTCCGTTCGGTCGACCGTCAGAGGTGCTCATTGCATCTCTCCGGTCGGGGTGACGTTGACCTGAACGGCCCCGGCGGCTCTAACCGGCACACAGCTAAGGGAGACTTTGTTCAATGGCCTTCGTTCCTTTCGACGACCGTGACGGCTGGATCTGGATGGACGGCGACTTCGTGCCCTGGCGCGACGCGAAAAC
>JAHJYN010000288.1 GCA_018826885.1 Alphaproteobacteria bacterium
CTTTTCGCCCTTCAGCGTCAGGCGATCGGCCGCTGAGCCGCCCCAGATCCGAGACGTCGCGCACACTGGCCCGCACCGGCGTGATGGGGCGCTGACCGGGTGACGGATCGGGCAGGCGCGCCCGGTCCAGCACCGCCTCAAGCGTCGCCGCCAGCCGGTCCAGTTTCGCCCGCCGGGTCGGCTTTCGACCGGCCGCATCGGTGACGTAAAAGGCATCGACCGCCCGTTCGCCGAAATTGGCGATGTGGGCGGATCGCAAGGACAGCCCCTCGGCGGCGATGGCGGTCGCCAGTTCCGCCAGCAGGCCCGGCCGGTCGGCGCCTGAGACCTCGATCACGACCGCCTGACTGGCGGCGGTGGTGTCGATCATCACCACGGGCCGGACGTCAAAGGCGGCGCGACGGGCGCTGACGGCGGTCATCACCGTCTCCTCCTCCGGTACATCGGGGGTGCCCTCCGGCACGGCCCGGGCGGCGGCCTCCAGCGACCGGATCAGCCGCTCCAGCCGGCGCGGCTCCGCCTGTCCGTAGGGCAGGCCGGCGCCGTCCTGCACCTCGAAGACATCCAGCGCCAGACCCTCGGGCGCCGTCACCACCCGCGCCCCGACGATATCCGCGCCCGCCCGCGACAGGGCCTGGGCCAGGGCCGCAAACAGGCCGGGACGGTCGGCGGCGGCCACCGCCACCCGGGTTGTCGCCCGCCCCACCGCCCGGGGATGACGTTCCGCCGCCGGATCGGCGGCCCAGTCGACCAGCACATCGGCGGCGGCGCCGGTCTCGCGCGCCCGGGCGACCAGCTCGGGATAGGCCGCCAGCGGGTCGGGCTCATCGACCGTCTCGCCCTTGAACACCGCCAGCACCCGGCGATGGAGGTCGCGCAGCAGCTGACCCTTCCAGTTATTCCACACGCCCGGCCCGACCGCGCGGATGTCGGCGGCGGTCAGCACCAGCAGCATCCGCAGTCGCTCGGGGTCGCCGACCAGATCGGCGCAGGCCTGAACCGTGTCGGGATCGGTCACATCGCGCTTCTGGGCATAGTCGGACAGCGCCAGGTGGTGCCGCACCAGCCAGGTGACCAGCTCGATGCGCCGACTGTCGACGCCCAGCCGCTCGCACGCCCGCCGGGCCGCGATCGCCCCGTCCTCCAGCTGACCCCGGTCGCCGCCCTTGCCCACATCGTGCAGCAGCATGGCCAGCATCAGCACCTCTGGATCGGCGATCCGGTGGATGATCTCGGACGCGAGCGGATGGTCGTCCTTCAGCTTGCCGCGCTTGATGTCATTGATGATGCCGACGGCCTGCAAGGTGTGCTCATCGACCGTATAGGCGTGGTACATGTTGAACTGGGTCTGGCCGACGATCCGGCCCCATTCCGGCAGGAATCGCCCCAGCAGCCCCGTCTCGTTCATGATGCTGAGCACCCGGTAGGGCCGCTGCCCGTGGGCCAGAACCCTCAGGAAGGCGCGGCTGGCGTCCGGGTCGCGGCGCAGGCGCGGGGTCACCCGGGGCAAGGACCGGGTCACGGCGGCAAAGGCGTCGGGGTGCAGGTCCAGATCCAGCCGGTCGGCCTCGACGAACAGGGTCAGCAGCCGGGTCGGGTCCTCGTCGAACACCTCGGGCCCGGTGACGCTCAGCCGGCCCCTGTCGACCAGAAAGCCGGGCGTCTCCAGCGGCCTGCTGCGGCCGGGCCACAGGGCCGACAGGCCGCGGACCAGCCCGCCGGCCTTCTTCTGCTGGCGCGCTTCCAGCTGGGCGCTCATGGCCCGGGTCAGGGCTCCGACATCACGCGCGACGAGGAAGTATCGCCGCATGAAGCGCTCGACCGCCGGCTCATCACCGCGTCCGCGCCAGCCCATGCGCCGGGCCACCTCGGGCTGCAGATCAAAGGTCAGGGCCTCGACCGGGCGGTCGGCAATGCGGTGCATGTGAATGCGCACCTGCCACAGGAAATCAAAGGCTTCGGCAAACAGCCGTCGTTCGCGCCGGGTCAGCAGGTCCTCCAGCGCGGCCTCGCCCAGCGGACTATCCGGGGCCAGCCCCCGGGCGATCCAGAACAGGCAGTTGAGGTCGCGCAGCCCCCCTTTGCCGTCCTTGACGTTGGGCTCGACGCGATAGCGCACCGCCCCAACCTTCTGGTGCCGGGCCTCGCGCTCGGCCAGTTTGGCGGCGATGAACGGTCGGGCATCGGCCTTCTCCACCTGCTGGCGGAACCGGGTCAGGAAGGTCTCGGCCAGATCGCCGTCTCCGGCCAGAGGCCGCGCCTCCAGCAGGGCGGTTCGGATCGTCATGTCCGATTTGCCGACCGACAGGGCCTCGTCCATCGACCGCGACGTGCTGCCGATCTTCAGCCCCAGGTCCCACAGCACATAGAGGACGAACTCGGTCACCTGCTCGGTGCGCGAGGTCGATTTCCACGGCCGCAGAAACATCAGGTCGAGGTCCGAATGCGGCGCCAGCACCCCCCGGCCATAGCCCCCGACCGCCAGCAGGGCGAGGCGCTCGGCATCGGTGGGGTTGGGGGCGGGGAACAGCTGTTCGGTGGTCACCCACCACAGGGCCTGAACCATCCGGTCCGCGGCGCGGGCATACAGGCGCGCCACCTCGACCCCGCCCGCGCCCTGAACCAGACGCTGGGCGGCTTTCGCCCGCCCGTTCGACAGGAGTTCGGCGAGCACCGGGGCCAGCGCCGCCCGGGGCCGGGATGTTGCGGCAGCAGCCTCAAGGGCGGCGATCACTTCGGGATCCAGATCGGGCGCCATCCCGATCAGCGCCGGCCCGGCCCGGGACTGCGCGACAGGGCCTTCAGGCGATACAGCGCCTCCAGCGCCTCACGCGGGCTCAGGTCATCGGGCTCCAGCTCGGCCAGGGCCTCGACCATGGCGGGTGGCGCGACCGGCGCGGGGGCAGGGGGCTCGGCCATGGCAAACAGCGGCAGGTCGTCCAGACGGCGATCGGCCTCGCCCGTCGTTTCCAGCTGGTCCAGCACCGCGCGGGCTCGCGCGACCACGCCGGGCGGCACCCCGGCCAGCCTGGCCACCTGCACGCCATAGCTGCGGTCCGCCGGGCCCGCGACGGCCTCGTGCAGGAAGACCAGATCGCCGTTCCATTCGCGCGCCCTCAGCGACAGATTGGCCAGATGGTCCAGCCGCCCCTCCAGCTGCGCCAGCTCGTGATAATGGGTGGCGAACAAGGCGCGACAGCGATTGGCCTCGTGCAGGGCCTCGGTCACGGCCCAGGCGATGGCCAGCCCGTCATAGGTGGCCGTGCCCCGCCCGATCTCGTCCAGCACGACAAAGCTGCGGTCGGTGGCCTGATTGAGAATGGCGGCGGTCTCGACCATTTCGGTCATGAAGGTCGACCGGCCCCGGGCCAGATCGTCCCCCGCGCCCACCCGGCTGAACAGGCGATCGACCACGCCCAGCCGCATGGCGCGCGCCGGCACGAAGGCCCCGGACTGGGCCAGCACCACCAGCAGGGCCGCCTGTCTCAGGAAGGTCGACTTGCCCGCCATGTTCGGCCCGGTGACCAGCGCCAGACGCGGACATCCCCCGGCGCCCGCCCCGTCCAGCCGGCAGTCATTGGGCGTATAGGGCTTGCCTTCGGCCCGCACCGCCGCCTCGACGACCGGGTGGCGCCCGCCCTCGATACACAGCTCCAGCCCGTCATCGACCTCGGGCCGGACCGCCCCGACCTCCTCGGCCCATTCGGCCAGGGCGGCGGTGGCATCCAGCCAGCCCAACGCATCGGCCAGCGCCTGAATGGGGGCGGCCAGTTCGCGCACCCGGGCGCGCCAGCCCTCGAAGGTCTCGACCTCCATGGCCGTCACCCGGTGCCCGGCCTGGGTGATGCGCGCATCGAGATCGGACAGTTCGACGGTGGTGAACCGCACCTGATTGGCCAGGGTCTGGCGGTGAATGAAGGGGCTTTCGGCGCCGCGCTGCATCAGCGGCTCGGCCTGTTTGGCCGTGACCTCGAGGAAATAGCCCAGCACGGCATTGTGGCGCACCTTGAAGGGGATGCCGCTGTCGGCCACGGCCCGGGCCTCCAGCTCGGCGATCACCCGGCGGCTGTCGTCCCGCAGGGTCCGCGCCTGATCCAGTTCCGGCCGGTGTCCCGAAGCGACCAGACCGCCATCGCGGGCGAGATGCGGCGGGTCCTCGACCAGCCCCTCCTCCAGCTCGGCCAGCAGGGCCTGAAGCGCCGCATCCGGCGTCAGGGCTGCCAGGGCCTTGTCCAGATCGTACGGCAGGGCGGGGTCCAGCCGGTCCGACCGGCGAGCAAACAGGGCCGTCAGCGCCTGCGCCGTCCGCGTCCCGGCCCGGATCGCCGCCAGATCGCGCGGCCCGCCGCGTCCCAGCACCAGCCGGGTCAGGGCCCGCGCCGTATCCGACGACCCCTTCAGCAGGTCCCGGACCTCGCCGCGCAGAGCACGGTGCTCGACCAGCCAGCCGACCGCATCCAGCGCCCGGTTAATCCGGTCCGGGTCACGTGCCGGTCGGGCCAGCCGTTCGGCCAGCGCCCGCGCCCCGCCGGCGGTCACCGTCCGGTCCAACGTATCCAGCAGCGACCCCGCCCGCTCGCCCCTCTGGGTGCGGTCGATCTCAAGGCTCAGCCGGGTGGCCGGGTCGATGGCCAGATGCTGCCCCTCGCCGGACCGGCGCGGCGGCGACAGCACCGGCACCGCCCCGACCTGGGTGGCCTCCAGATAGGCAGCGATCAGGCCCAGCGCCGAGATCTCGACCGGCTCAAAGGCGCCAAAGGCATCCAGCGTGGCGACCCCATACAGACGCGCGACCCGCTCTGCCGCGGCCTTGGGCTCGGCCAGAGCCTGCGCCAGCGGTTGAACCGGGGCATCGGCGGTGGCCAGCGCTTGATCCAGATCGGCATCGCCGAACAGCCGGTCGGGCACCAGAATCTCGGACGGGGCAAAGGCGACGAGGGTCGAGGCCAGATCGCCGGCGTCACAGACGGCGGTCTCCACCCGGCCGGACGACAGTTCGACGGCGGCCACGGCGGCCCGGCCACTACGCAGCGTCACCGCCACCAGCCGGTTGGCGCCGCGCGCATCCAGCAGACTGTCCTCGGTCAGGGTGCCGGGCGTGACGACCCGCACGATCTCGCGCCGGACCACGGCCTTGGAGCCTCGCTTTTTCGCCTCGGCCGGGTCCTCGGTCTGGTCACAGATGGCCACCCGGTGCCCCTGCCGGATCAGCCGGGCCAGATAGCCTTCCATGGCGTGGGCGGGCACGCCCGCCATGGCGATGTCCTCGCCCAGATGCTTGCCCCGCTTGGTCAGGGCCAGACCCAGGGCGCCCGCCGCCACTTCGGCATCTTCGAAGAACAGCTCGTAGAAATCGCCCATGCGAAAGAACAGCAGGGCGTCCGGCTGGGCCGCCTTGGCCTCCAGGAATTGCGCCATGACCGGCGTTGCGCCCTCTGTGGAGCGCACCGGCTGTTCGGCGACGGGGGGTGGGGTAAGCGGACGGTTCATGCCTCGCCACAGGGTGACGGATCGCGCGCTTCGCCTCAAGCGTCTCTTGCGCGCCCCTCCCGTCGCTGCAACAAGCGGGACAGGCGGTTAAGGGAACGCGGTCCAATACCGCGGCTGTGCCCGCAACTGTAGGCGGCCAGGCCGTCGTCCGGTCCGGGAGCAATCCCGGCGTCACTGGTGGGTCTTCGGGCCTGCCGGGAAGGCGAGGGCGGCGGCTGTTGATCCGCAAGCCAGGAGACCTGGCCGCCGATGTCGCTCGTCTTCTGTCCGGGACCAGACAGGGGCGCGGGGAC
>JAHJYN010000289.1 GCA_018826885.1 Alphaproteobacteria bacterium
GGCCTTCTGGACGGTGATCTCGGCGCGACCGAACTCGCGGGTGTGGCCGCCCTCGACCTTGCCGCCCAGCTGCTCGCACAGGGTCATCTCGCCATAGCAGATGCCCAGCACCGGCACGCCGGCCTCGAACACGGCCTGCGGCGCGCGCGGACTGCCTTCCTCGTGCACGCTCTCGGGTCCGCCCGAGAGGATGATCGCCGCCGGGTTCATCGCCGCCATCGCGGCCTCGGCCTTCTGGAACGGATGAATCTCGCAATAGACCTTCGCCTCGCGCAGCCGCCGCGCGATCAACTGCGTCACCTGACTGCCGAAATCGACGATCAGGACTTTCTGGTGTTCGGACTGGCTCATGCGATCGATTCCGGGGCGGCGAGATGGGCGGGGTCTAGTCGGTCGGGTGGCGAACGATCAAGGGCGGACAGACCGTGCGCATCCAGCACGTCGCCCAACCGGTCCCAGGCAGCCGCCAGATTTTCGTCGACGTGATGCAGGGTGGACGTCCAGTCCTCCAGCGCCCTCAGCTCGGCTCGGCCGTCCGACACCCCGCGCAGGGCGACCAGCGGCACATCGAACGTCTGCGCCGCCCGAACCAGCGCCCAGTTTTCCATATCGACCATCTCGGCACCGATGGCGTCATAGCCTGCGCCCGACACGACATTGGCCCCGGTCGACAGGGTCGCGCTCGGCACGCCGGGGATCGGGCACGGCAGCGGCAAAATCGCCGGCAGGTCCGACAGCGGCGTCACCCCCTTCGGAAACCCCAGCGCGCTCGCATCCATGTCGCGGTACTCGACCGAGTGCGCCTGATAGACCGCCGCATGCTCCAGCGTCCGCGATCCGCAGGACCCCAGCGACACGATCAGATCAGGCCGCTCGCCCTTCGCCTCCAACCGGGCCAGCGCCGCCGTCAGAGCGACTGCGGCCTCAACGGGACCGATGCCGGTCATCAGCGGCTGGATGCGCGCCCGCAGATGCGCGCCATACTCGGCCGGTGCCGCCATGACCGGCAGCACAGTAACCGCGCCATAGCGTTCCAGCCGTGCCGTCATTCCCCTCGCTCATAGGCGGCAAAGAAGAAGCCGTCGGTGCCCGTCGAGCCGGGCGACAGCCGCACCCGCGCCTGCGGGCCCTCGGCCCATGGGGGTGTCACCGGCACCGGCCGGAAACCGGGGTTGGCCGCCTCGAACGCATCGAGGCTGGCCTCATTCTCGCGGGTCAGCAGCGAACAGGTCACATAGACCAGCCGCCCGCCGACCTTCACCAATTTGGCCGCCTGCCCCATGATCCGGACCTGCAGGGCGTGCAGCCGCTCGACCTCGTCGGGCTTGAGCCGCCAAGCCTCCTCCGGGTGCCGCCGCAGCGTGCCCGAGCCCGAGCACGGCGCATCGACGAACACCAGATCGGCCTCGCCATTCAGGGCCTCGGCTCCGCCACCGTTCTGGCCCAGCAGTCCCAGCTCGGCCTCGACCCCGGCGCGCGCCAGACGCGGCTGGATGTTATCCAGCCGCTTTTGCACGACGTCACAGGCGACCAGCCGGCCCCTGCCCTGCATCGCCTGCGCCAGCGCCAGCGTCTTGCCGCCGCCGCCCGCGCAATAGTCCACGACCGTCATCTCCGGCCGGGCATCCGCCAGCCAGGTCACCACCTGACTGCCTTCGTCCTGAACCTCAAAGCGACCGGCCTTGAAGCCCTCCAGTGCCTGGATGTTGGGCGGCGGCTCCGACGTCAGGCGCAGGCCCCAAGGCGACCACGGCATGGGCTCGGGCGACAGACCCGCGGCGCGCAGTTCCGCCTCGACCTCCTCGACCGTGGCCACAGCCCCATTGATCCGCAGGTCGATGGGCGCGCGCGGCGCCATCAGGGCGTGGGCTTCTGCGGCCCAACCGTCGCCAAAGGTCGCCTTCAGGTCTTCGACCACGAATTCGGGCAGGCCCGCCTCGACCCAGCCGGGCAGTTCGCTGTCCTTGATCGCCAGCCGTCCGCGCTCGTGCTTCGAGAGGGGCCCGGGGCCATAGCCCTCGCCTGTGTGCAGGGCCTCGATCTCTTCCAGCGGCAGGCCGTCCAGCGTCGCCAGCGATCCGATCACCAGTGCCCGTCCGTCCTCGCGCCCGCCCATGATCCAGGACAGGCGGCCGCGCGCGCGTAGCACCTTGTAGACCCGGTCGGCGATGGCCTTCCGGTCCTTGGAACCGGCATAGCGGTTCTGCTGGCCCCAGGCCTTGACCACCACCTCGGCCGGTTGGCGTCCCTGGGCGATGGAGTCCAGGATGGAGGCGGCGGCGGCGAGACGGGCAGCAGGGGTCATTCAACTCTTTCAGACAAACAGGGCGGCGATGATCATGACCAGACCGGCCAGGCCACCCATCCACACGAGGCTGCGGACATAGGGCACGCCAAAGGCATAGAGCGGCACATAGAGGAGACGCGCCGCCAGATAGAGGTGCGCGCCCCACACGGTCAGCTCACCGGTCTTCTCAGCCACGACCGCCATCAGGACGGCAGCGATGAACAGTGGCAGGGTCTCGAACAGATTGTCCTGTGCCCGTTTCAACCGCCCGGCCAGCTTGCCCGGAGGCGGCGGATTGCCATCACGGGGCCCGGCATTCCATTTGCCGCCCAACTCGGCCGTGCGCGCGGCGCCTGCGGCCAGGATCTGGACCAGCGCCAGCACCAGGGTGGCGGCCAGTACGATGAACTCAGGCGTCATATCCATGGCCGAAACCCTCCCTAGCCCTGCCGATAGTTGGGCGCTTCGCGCGTGATCATCACATCGTGGACGTGACTTTCGCGCAGGCCCGCATTGGTGATGCGCACGAACCGGGCGCGCTTTTGATACTCATCGATAGTGGCCGCCCCGACATAGCCCATGGCGGCGCGCAGCCCCCCGACCATCTGGTGGATGACCGGCGAGATCGGCCCCTTGTAGGGGGTCTGACCCTCAATGCCTTCGGGCACCAGCTTCTCGGACGAGACTTCCTTCTGGAAGTAGCGATCGGCCGAGCCGCGGGCCATGGCCCCGACCGAGCCCATGCCGCGATACGACTTGTAGGACCGGCCCTGGTACAGGAACACCTCGCCCGGGCTCTCGTCGGTACCCGCGAACATCGAGCCCATCATGGCCACGCTCGCCCCGGCCGCGATGGCCTTGGCGAGATCGCCCGAATATTTGATGCCACCGTCCGCGATCACCGGCACGCCCGTACCCTTGGCTGCCCTCGCCGACTCCATGATGGCCGTTAGCTGCGGCACACCGACCCCGGCCACGATGCGCGTCGTGCAGATGCTGCCCGGCCCGATCCCGACCTTGACCGCATCAGCGCCCGCATCGATCAGCGCGCGCGCCGCGTCATAGGTGGCGACGTTCCCGGCCACGATCTGCACCCGGTTGGTCTCGCGCTTGATGCGCTCCACCGCCCGCGCCACCTGCACCGAATGGCCGTGCGCCGTATCGATGACGATCACATCGACGCCAGCCTCCGCCAGGGCCAGCGACCGTTCAAAGCCAGTGTCACCGACCGTCGAGGCCGCACCGACCAGCAGACGCCCCTGATCGTCCTTGGCCGCGTGCGGGTGGGCCTGGGCTTTTTCGATGTCCTTCATGGTGATCAGGCCGGTGGCGCGCATGGCGCCGTCGACCACAATCACCCGCTCGATCTTGCGCTCGCGCAGGATGGCGATGGCCTCATCGCGTCCGGCCCCCTCGGGCACGGTATACAGCGGCTCGCGCGTCATCAGCTCGGCCGCCTTGCGATCCGGCGAGGTATCGAAGCGCATATCGCGGTTGGTCAGCATGCCGACCAGACGGCCGGTCTCGCGGTCCACCACCGGAAAGCCCGAGATCTTCTTGCGGGCCACGATGTCGCGCACCTCGCCGAGGGTCGTCTCGGGGTGGATCGTCACCGGATTGATGACCATCCCGCTTTCATAACGTTTGACCACGCGCACCTGTTCGGCCTGTTCCTCGACCGTTAGATTGCGATGCAGCACGCCCAGACCGCCCGCCTGGGCCATGGCAATGGCCAGCCGGCTCTCGGTCACCGTGTCCATGGCCGAAGACACAAGCGGGATGTTCAGCGACAGGTCACGCGTCAGCCGTGTCGAGACATCCGTCTCGGCGGGCATGACCTCGGACTCTGCGGGTTCGAGCAAAACATCATCGAAGGTTAGGCCTTCGCGTATCTCCATGAGGAGTCTCCGTTTTGCGGGCCGCGTATAGCGGTGAGCCCC
>JAHJYN010000290.1 GCA_018826885.1 Alphaproteobacteria bacterium
GAGGCCGCCGCGACGCAGGCCCTGCCCGAGACGCCGATCCCGTTCCGGCCCGGGCAGCGGGCGCCGCTGGCGGTCGAGCAGTTCAACATCTATCGCGTCATGCCGCCGTCGGAGGTCGACGAGTTGCTCAGCGATCTGGTGGCCGAGACCGGCTCGGTGCGTCAGGGTGACGAGGGCCGCGCGCATCTGCAGCAGTTCGCCAGACTGACGCACGCCTTCCGGCAGGACTGGCGCCAGCTGTGGTCGCTCTTCGCCGACACCGACCGGGGCATCTCCCACTATCAGAAGCGGCTGCAGATGCTGATGCAGCAGGTCACGGCGCTGGGCGATGACCTGAGGGTCAGCTCCAACATGATGCCCGTGCCCGCCGTGGTCCGGCAGCGGATCGGGGCCTATGGCGTCAACCCCGGCGTAGCGCCCATGGGCGGCGGGGTCGCCACGGGCATGATGGGTCAGCCCTCCCCCGCAGCCGCGGGTGCGAGCCCGGCCCCGGCGCGCCCCTCGGCCATCCTGCAGACCCCGGACTATGACCGGCCGGTGATCATCGTGGCCGCGCCCCGCTCGGGCAGCACGGCCTTGTTCGAGACGCTGGCGGTGACGCCCCAGCTGCACACCGTGGGCGGCGAAGCCCACTGGCTGGTCGAGGGCTTCAAGGCCCTGCGCCCCGGTGCTCCGGGCATCGACTCGAACCGGGTGACGGCCGAGCACTACAGCGACCAGATCGGCTTGGCGATGAAGGCCCGGCTGGCCGAGAAGCTGCGCGACGGGGCCGAGCGGCCCTTTGCCAACCAGGACAGCGTGCGGCTGCTGGAGAAGACGCCCAAGAACGCCCTGCGCATCCCCTTCTTCAACGCCCTGTTCCCGGACGCCCGGTTTGTCTTCCTGTGGCGCGAGCCGGAGGAGAACGTCTCCAGCATCATCGATGCCTGGCGGTCAGGCGGCTGGGTCACCTATCCGCAGCTGCCGGGTTGGGAAGGGCCGTGGTCGCTGCTGCTGCCGCAGGGCTGGCAGGGGTTGGCAGACAAGCCCCTGCCCGAGGTCGCGGCCTATCAGTGGGCGACCACCAACCAGACCATCATGGAGGACCTGTCGGCCCTGCCCGCCGACCGGCGCCACGTGGTCCGCTATGCCGACTTCGTTGCCGATCCGGCGGCGGTGATGCGTGGCATCTGCGCCTTCGCCGACCTTGAGTTCGACGCGGCGCTGGCGGAGCGGACCGGCGGCAAGCTGCCGGAGTCGCGCCACACCCTGACCCCGCCGGCCCCCGACAAGTGGAAGAAGAATGCGGCGGAGATCGAGCCGCTGCTGGCGGGCCTGAAGCCGATCCGGGACCGGCTGGCCGGGTTCTGATTCCTATTCGGCGGCGGTCGCGGCGACCGACTGTTTGTCCTTCAGGGTGACCAGTTCCTCGGCCAGGGTCGGGTGAACGGCGCAGGTCGCGTCCCACTGGGCTTTGGTCAGGCCGGCCTTCACGGCAATGGCGGCGAGCTGGATCATTTCGGGAGCTTCCGGGCCGACGATGTGGACGCCCACCACGCGCTGGGTGTCGGCATCGACCACCAGCTTCATCAGCACCCGCTCGTCCGAGCCGACGAAGACGGTCTTCATGGGCCGGAAGCGGGTCAGATAGACATCGACGCCCTTGGAGCAGTGACGCCGCGCCTCGGCCTCGCTGAGGCCAACCACGCCGACCGGGGGCTGGCTGAAGACGCCCGTGGCGACGGCCTCGTAGTCGAAGGACGAGGGATTGTCCTTGTAGCGGGTCTCGTGGAAGGCCACGGCCTCGCGGATGGCGACGGGCGTCAGATTGATGCGGTCGGTGACGTCGCCGATGGCCCAGATGTTGTCGACGCTGGTGCGGGAATATTCGTCGACCTTGATGGCGCCGCCCTCGGTCAGTTGGACGCCGGCCTCCTCGAGCCCCAAACCCTTGACGTGAGGCGTGCGGCCGGTGGCGAACATGACGGCCTCGGTCGTCAGCTTCATGTCGTTCTCGAGATGGCTGACGAGGCCGTCGGCGGTTTTCTCGATCGACGAATGCTGGCAGCCCAGCACCACCTTGATGCCGCGTCGCTCGATCTCGCCCGCCAGATGGGCGCGCACATCATCGTCAAAGCCGCGCAGGATGTTCGGGCCGCGATAGACCAGAGTGGTCTCGACGCCGAGGCCGGCAAAGATGCCGGCGAACTCGACCGCGATATAGCCGCCGCCCGCGATCAGGATGCTCTTCGGCAGTTCCGGCAGGTGGAAGGCCTCTTCCGAGGTGATGGCGTGTTCGATGCCCGGCAGGTCCCCGGGCACCCAGGGGCGGCCGCCGGTGGCGATCAGGATGGTCTCGGCCGTGACGGTGCGATCGACCGAGCCATCCTTCTTCAGGACCTCGACCGTATGGGTGTCCTTCAGCCGGGCCCGGCCGTGGATCAACTCGGCCCCCGCCTTGCCCAGATTGGCGACATAGATACCGGACAGCCGGGCGATCTCGACGTCCTTGGCCTCAAGGAAGCGCTTCCAGTCGAAGGTCGCCCCCTCGATGTTCCAGCCATAGCCCTCGGCGATTTCCAGCGCGTGGCTGACCTCGGAGGCCATGACCATGAATTTCTTGGGCACACAGCCGCGGATGACGCAGGTGCCGCCGACCCGGTGCTCCTCGGCCACGGCGACCGTCTTGCCCGACAGGGCCGTCAGCCGCGCCGCCCGCACCCCGCCCGAGCCCGCACCGATGACGAAGAGGTCGTAGTCGTAGGTCGTGGGCATTCGGGGCTCCTGAACCAGACGGTGAAAAAAGACCGTCTGAATGGTCTGAATAGTCTGAAACCGGGGGGCGGTCCGGAAATCAGACGGTGAAATTAGACCGTCTGAACCGTCTGAATGGTCTGAAATGCGCTCCGGCGAACTGAGGGCAGGCACGGGTCGGGAGCGCGTGGCTCCGCCGCCTCAGGGACTTAGGGATCAGGGGTGGGTGGGGCAAGGCTGAGGTGGCGTGAGAACATGCGGCGCGTGTTGAGCGTGCGAGGTTCGAGCCTAGGGCCCTTCGTAGTCCGGGCTCTCCTGTTCCCGGCAAAATGCGACGGTGTCGGGAGGCCAGTCCGGCGCGACTCCATAGAGGAAGGGCTCCAGTTCCTCTTCCGAAGGCGCGGTCGCGGAGATCACGCGGTATGCGAAGAACTCACGTTCGGCCAAGTTCAGGTGGCCAAAGCCGCCGTGTGAAACCGTCACCCAGCCTTCCAACGTGACCTTTGCCAAGCGCCCCCCACACAGACCTGGGCGACGCACAGACAGCACGCCATTGAGCGCCGCTCCTCCTCGCTGCTCAAGTCCGTCGCTGCCGCTCAACCACGCGGACTCATTCAGGAATCCATACTGGTCCGTGACCACTTGGTCGCCCATGATCAGGTGCGACGCCTCGAACCCGGTGGAAACAAAGCCTTGCACCGTCTGCTTGGGCCCAAGGACAGCACAACCCAGATGTCTGGCCGGAACTTCCGGCGGACGGGAAAGGTTCGGCAGGCCCGCCTCGCAGAGCCCCTTCAACACCGCCGTCCGGTGGTGAGGATTGACGGCGAAATCCACCCGCACACCGACGATGACCACGGTCGTGAGCAGCAGGGACGCGAGCAGCAGCTTTTTCATCGCCCCCTCTCCCCTGCCCCTTAGGGCACCAGCACCTCAACCCCGTCATCCGTGCCGATGAGGGCTTCGTCCGCGAGGTCGAGAAACAGGCCGTGTTCGACGACGCCGGTGATCAGTTTCAGGTCGTCGGCGAGGCGGCTGGGGTCGGTGATGGCGCCGCATCTGGCGTCATAGATCAGATTGCCGCCGTCGGTGCGCACCAGTCCGCGCTCGGCGGTGCGGACCCGGGCGGGCATGGCGATGTCGTGGTCGGCCAGCACATCGGCGATGCGGTTGCCGGTGGTCTTGTGCCCAAAGGCGACGACCTCGATCGGCAGGGGAAAGGCGCCGAGCGTCTTCACCACCTTGGCCGCGTCGGCGATGACGAGGCAGCGGTCCGAGGCCTCCCACACCAGTTTCTCGCGCAGCAGGGCCGCGCCGCCGCCCTTGATCAGGGCCAGACCCGGGCCGACCTCGTCCGCCCCGTCGACGGTCAGGTCGAGGCGCGGGGTGTCCTCCAGCGTCGACAGCGTCAGGCCCAGCTCACGCGCCAGATCGGCCGTGGCATCCGACGTCGGCACGCAGCGCAGGTCGGGCAGGTTGCGCGCGGCCAGCGCCTTGACGAACCAGGCGGCGGTCGAGCCGGTGCCGAGGCCGACCTTCATGCCCGCCTCGACCCGAAGGGCGGCGGCCTCACCGGCGAGGCGTTTTTGGGAGTCAGACATCTAGGCTCCTCCCCTGCTCGCGGGGGTGGAGGAAGGTTCGTGCACGAACCGACGACCGGACCCCGGAGGGGTGGAGGGGGCAAGGGTCAGAAGGTGGCGTCTGGTATTCGCCCCCTCCACCGCCGTTCGGCGGTCCCCCTCCCCCGAAGCTGCGCGTCGGGGGAGGATCATTTCTTCTGGCTGGCCTTCTTGGCGTTCATCATCTGCATGAAGCGGGCGGCCCAGCCGTCCTTGACGGTCTGGGTGGCGCGGCCGAGGGCGAGGGCGCCGTCGGGGACGTCTTCGGTGATGACCGAGCCCGAGGCGGTCATGGCGCCGGCGCCGATGGTGACGGGCGCGACCAGCGAACTGTTGGAGCCGACGAAAGCCCCCTCGCCCACTGTGGTCGTGTGTTTGAAGACGCCGTCATAGTTACAGAAGATGGTACCGGCGCCGATGTTGGCGCGCGGGCCGACCTGGCCATCGCCAAGGTAGGACAGGTGGTTGGCCTTGGCGCCCTCGCCGATGTGGCTGTTCTTGACCTCGACGAAATTGCCGATGTGGACGTCGCGGTCCAGCCGGGCACCGGGACGCAGGCGGGCATAGGGGCCGACGATGGCCCCCTCGCCGACGTCGGCGCCTTCCAGATGGCTGAAGCTGCGGATGCGGGCGCCCGAGGCCACGTGGACGCCGGGGCCGAAGACGACATAGGGCTCGACCACCACGCCGGCTTCCAGATCGGTGTCCCAGGCGAAATGGACGGTGTCGGGCGCGGGCATGGTGACGCCGCGGGCGAGGAAGGTGTCGCGCTGGACCTTCTGGAACAATGCCTCGGCCTCGGCCAGTTCGGACTGGGCGTTGACGCCCATGACGGCATCCTCTGACGCCATGACGGCGCGGGTGGGCACACCGGCCTCGCGGCCCAACTGGACGACGTCGGTCAGATAGTATTCGCCCTTGGCATTGTCGTTGCCGACCTTGTCCAGCAGGTCGAACAGCACGCGCGCCGGGGCCGACATGACGCCGGAGTTGCAGGTGCGGATGGCCAGGACCTCGGCCGAGGCCTCCTTGGCCTCGGTGATGGCGGTCAGTTCGCCGCCCTGGATGACCAGACGGCCATAGGCGCCGGGATCGCGGGCCTCGAAGCCGATCACCGACAGGGCGTCGGCGGCCTCGAACACCGGGGCGATGTCACCGGCCTTGAGCAGGGGCACATCGCCATAGGTGATAACGACCTGACCCTCGAAGCCGTTCAGGGCCTCGCGGGCGCACAGGACGGCGTGGCCGGTGCCCATGGGCGGATCCTGGATGGCGATGGCGGCCTCGCCCAGACGGGCGACGACGTGGGCGCGGACCTCGGGCGAGTGGGTGCCGACAACCACGACGATGCGCTCGCAGCCAAGGGCCTCGGCCGCGTCGATAGCGTGATCCAGCATGGCGCGCCCGCCGACCGGGTGCAGCACCTTGGGCAGGCGGGATTTCATGCGGGTGCCCTGCCCCGCGGCCAGAATCACGGCAGCGCGTGCGGGCCCGGTATGGCTGTGGGTGGTCACGTGATCGTCCCTCGTCTAGTCGTCCGTCTGATCGTTCCGGCGGCATAACGCATGAGGCGGGATAAGGGGAGGCTATATGTCTGCAAAGGGGAATGGATGGACCCTGCTGTTCGACCTTGACGGAACGCTGGTCGATTCCGCGCCGGACCTGATCGGGACGCTGAATGCCGTGCTGGCGAGCGATGGCCTGCCGGCCCTGCCGCTGGCGCAGGGGCGCGACCTGATCGGGCATGGGGCGCGGGCCCTGCTGCGGCGCGGCTATGAGACGGCAGGGGCGCCGCTGGACGACGACGCGCTGGATGTGCGGTTCGCCCTGTTCCTTGAGCTGTATGTCGGGCGGATCGCCGAGCTGACGCGGCCCTATCCCGGCTGTGTCGCGGCGCTGACAGCGCTGAAGGCCGACGGCTATACGCTGGCGGTGACGACCAACAAGCGGACGGATCTGTCGGTGGCGTTGACCGACGCGCTGGGTATCACCGGCCTGTTCGCCTGTGTGTACGGGCCGGACCGGGTCTCGGCACGGAAGCCGGACGCCGCCCATCTGCTTGAGGCCATTGCGGCCTGTGGCGGGCGGGCCGATCGCGCCCTGATGGTGGGTGACAGCAGTCTGGATGCCGGCGCGGCCCATGCCGCAGGCCTGCCGTTCGTGGCGGTCAGCTTCGGTTATGCCGACATGGCGATTCCAGAGATGAGGCCGTGGGCGGTGCTGGACCATTACGAGGCCTTTCCGGCGCTGGTGGCGCGCTGTGTGGCCGAGACCGAACAGGCCCTTGCCCTTGCCGGATCGCCGGGCTAAACACCCCGCCTCCTGACCGGTCGGATGCGTAGCTCAGCGGGAGA
>JAHJYN010000291.1 GCA_018826885.1 Alphaproteobacteria bacterium
GGGTCCTCGGCCATATAGCCCCAGGAATAGAGGTGCACGAGCGACGACACCGTCGTCACCACGATCAGCATCACAGCCGACAGGGCATCGATGCGGATCGACCAGACCGACTGGAAGTCCCCGACGTTGATGAAGGGCAGAAGCTCGATGGTGAAAGCGTCCATCCCGCCCCAGGTGTGGCGGGCAAAGACCGTCCAGGCCACGGCACAGGCAAAGAACAGCAGGCCGGTGGTGACGCTTTGGGAGGCAAGGTTGCCAATCCGGCGTCCGGTCAGACCCGCGATCGCCGCACCCAGCAGCGGGGCGAAAATCCCCAGAGTGATCAGGGTTTCGAAGCTCACGTCGATCAGCCCTTCATCACGGAAGCGTCGTCCACGGCGATGTCGCCGCGGTTACGGAAGAAGGTCACCAGAATGGCCAGACCAACCGCCGCCTCGGCCGCCGCCACGGTCAGCACGAACATGGCCATGATCTGCCCCGCCACATCGTTCAGATGGGTCGAGAAGGCGACGAAATTGATGTTCACGGCCAGCAGGATCAGCTCGACCGACATCAGGATGATGATGACGTTCTTGCGGTTCACGAAGATGCCGAACACCCCGATGGTGAACAGCATGGCCCCCACGGCGAGGTAGTGGGACAGGGTGATGTCCATCAGGAAAGCTCCTCGGAGGAAACGCCCTTGCCGGTCGGGATCGACTTGATCTCCATGGCCTTGCCCGCGTCGCGGCCGACCTGCGCTGCGATATTCTGGCGCTTGATGCCCGGCTTGTGGCGCAGGGTCAGGGTGATGGCTCCGATCATGGCCACCAGCAGGACGATCCCGGCCGCCTGGAAGAAGTAGACATAGTCGGTGTAGAGCACCCGACCGATGGCCTCGATGTTGGTGCGGTCCGCCGTGGCCACCACGGGCGCGGTAGCGTCTGCGGCCACCCCGCCCTGAACGACCGCCAGGGTGATCATGATCATCTCGGCCAGCAGCACGCCCGCCACAATGGCGGCCAGCGGCAGATACCGCGCATAGCCCTCACGCAGCCGAACGAAATCGACGTCCAGCATCATGACGACGAACAGGAACAGCACGGCGACCGCGCCGACGTAGACCACGACCAGCAGCATGGCGAGGAATTCGGCGCCCATCAGCACGAACAGGCCGGCTGCCGAGAAGAAGGCCAGGATCAGCCACAGCACCGAGTGCACGGGGTTACGGGCCGTGACGACCAGCAGGGCCGCGACCACGGTGACGGTGGCCATCAGGTAGAAGGCGATCGATGCAATCACTCGACGGCTCCGGCTGAAACAAAAGCGGTGTGGGGGACCGAGTCGCCCCCTTCGGACGCGCGGCGCCCTTCTAGACCTGTGGGTCCGGAATTGCCAAGGCCGCAGGCCGGTCGGGTCAGGCTATGACGGGACAGGGTGCTCATCACCGGTACGGCGCGTCCATTTCGAGGTTGCGCGCAATCTGGCGCTCCCAGCGGTCGCCGTTGTCCAGCAGGCGGGCCTTGTCGAAATACAGTTCCTCACGGCTCTCGGTCGCGAACTCGCTGTTCGGGCCTTCGACGATGGCGTCAACCGGGCAGGCTTCCTGGCACAGGCCGCAGTAGATGCATTTGACCATGTCGATGTCATAGCGGGTCGTGCGGCGGCTGCCGTCGGCGCGGGGCTCGGACTCGATGGTGATGGCCTGGGCCGGACAGATGGCCTCGCACAGCTTGCAGGCGATGCAGCGCTCTTCGCCATTGGGATAGCGGCGCAGGGCATGCTCGCCCCGGAAACGCGGCGACTGCGGGTTCCGCTCGAACGGGTAGTTCACCGTCATCTTGGGCTTCAGCAGATAGCCGAAGGTCAGGAAGAAGGCGCCCACGGCGTCAACCAGCAGGGCCCCCTTCACGGTCTGTTTGATACGGGAAATCATGTCAAAGCGATCTTTGGTTGCAGGGGCTCAGCGGCGGTTCTTGCAGTCACGGTCCCAGCGCGGATCATCCCGATCCAGTCGCTGGCAGTAGAGTATCCGGTCGGTCTCGGCCTGATCCTGACGCTCGCGGCGCTCCAGCCGTTCGGCCGGGCTGCCGGGCGCGGCAACCTCCTGCATCGGGCCCGGAAAGGTGCATCCACCGGTCCCGAAGCAGAGGCTGGCCATCACGATCAGGGCAGCCGCGCGCATCACGACCCCACCACGAAGACACGCCAGGCTGAAACAGCGACGACGGCCACCAGCGAGGTCGGCAGGAAGATCTTCCAGCCCAGTCGCATCAACTGGTCATAGCGGTAGCGCGGCACGAAGGCCTTCACCATGGCGAACATGAAGAACCAGAAGACGATCTTCACGCTGAAGACCAGCAGGTAGAACAGGTTCGCGGCCCATTGCGGCCAGTCCGGCAGGCCGATCAGGGCCACGTCAAAGCCCGGGTTCCAGCCGCCGAAGAACAGCAGGCTGATCATGGCGCACATGAAGACGATGTTGACGTACTCGCCCATCATGAACAGCAGATACGGCGTCGAGCTGTATTCCACCTGATAGCCGGCGACGAGCTCGGA
>JAHJYN010000292.1 GCA_018826885.1 Alphaproteobacteria bacterium
TGATGGGACGTCGCAATGACGGTGCTTCGGCGCCGGAAGCCGTCGAGAGCTGATCATGGCCAAGAAAGACACCGCCACCGTCACCATCCGCCAGACCGGCAGCCCGATCCGTCGCAAGTCGGACCAGCGCGCCACCCTGATGGGTCTGGGCCTGAACCGCATGGGTCGGGAATCGACCCTGGAAGACACGCCGGCCGTCCGTGGGATGATCGCCAAGGTCGCCCACATGGTCGAAGTGGTCGAAAAGTAAGCCTTTCCGCCCTCTCCCGTTCCGGGGGAGGGCGGTTCGCTGCTTGCGATAAGAGACGGGGCCGCCTAGAAGCGGCCCTTCAATTTATTCAAACGCCGAGTCTGGCCTCGCCAGGCGCTAGCACCCGAAAGGATCAGGCACATGAAACTGAACGAAATCCGTGACAACGAAGGCGCCCACAAGAAGCGCATGCGCGTCGGCCGGGGCCCCGGTTCCGGCAAGGGCAAGACCTCGGGCCGCGGCGTCAAGGGTCAGAAGTCGCGGACGGGCGTCAGCCTGCTGGGCTTCGAAGGCGGCCAGATGCCGCTGTACATGCGGATGCCCAAGCGCGGCTTCAACAACCCCGGCGCGCTGAAGCTGGCCGAGGTGAACCTGTGGCGTCTGCAGGACGCCGTGGATGCCGGCAAGCTGGACATCAAGACCGAAATCAACGGCGAGGCCCTGGTGGCCGCCGGTGTGCTGCGTCGCGCCAAGGACGGCGTGCGCGTGCTGG
This sequence comes from Alphaproteobacteria bacterium, assembly GCA_018826885.1. GTDB lineage: Bacteria > Pseudomonadota > Alphaproteobacteria > Caulobacterales > Caulobacteraceae > Brevundimonas. The sequence goes on from JAHJYN010000292.1 coordinate 744, forward strand.
GCACGGGTGAGCTGAAGGCCAAGCTGAACCTGGTGGTCTGGTCGGCGTCGGCCGGTGCGGTCAAGGCCATCGAGGCCGCCGGTGGCTCGGTTGTGCAGCAGCGCATCGCTGCCGAAGAAAAGGCCAAGGCCCGGATCGAAAAGCGCAACGCCGCCAAGGGCAAGGCGCCCGCGCCGAAGGCCCCCAAGGGCGACGCCAACAAGGTGTCGGCCCGGTCCCGCCGCCAGGCTGCGGACAAGGCTGAAAAATAAACCCGCCGGGGCGGTCTCGCTAAGAGACCGCCCTTCGCCTATCTGGGAATGGGCAACCGGTCGCGTGCGGCCGGCTTTGGACTGAAACGTCGGGGTAAACCGTTATGGCTTCGGCCGCCGAACAACTTGCTGCCAATATGAACATCGGCTCGTTCGCGAAAGCGACCGAGCTGCACAAGCGTCTGCTCTTCACGCTGGGCGCGCTGCTGGTCTACCGGATCGGGACGTTCGTGCCGATCCCCGGGATCAACTCCGAGGCCTTCCTGCAGTTCTTCCAGAACCCGGACGGCCAGCGCGGCATTCTGGACATGTTCAACATGTTCTCCGGCGGCGCCGTTGAGCGTATGGCCGTGTTCGCGTTGAACGTCATGCCCTACATCTCGGCGTCGATCATCGTGCAGCTGATGGGGGCGGTCTATCCGCCCTGGGAGAAGCTGAAGAAGGAAGGGGGCGAGGCTGGCCGCAAGCAGCTGAACCAGTACACCCGCTATCTGACCGTCGTGCTGGCGCTGATGCAGTCGCTCGGCATTGCCGTGGGCCTCAATGCCCAGGCCAATCTGGTCGACTCGCCGGGTCTGTTCTTCATCGTCTCGACCGTCGTGACCCTGACCGGCGGCACCATGTTCCTGATGTGGCTGGGCGAGCAGGTGACGGCGCGCGGCGTCGGCAACGGTATCTCGCTGATCATCTTCGCCGGTATTGTCGCGGTTCTGCCGTCCAGTGTCGCGCGTCTGCTCGGTCTGGCCCAGCAGGGTCAGATGTCGGCCTTCCTGCTGCTGTTCCTCGCCGCACTGGCGATCGCCACCGTGGTCTTCATCGTGTTCATGGAGCGGGCCCAGCGCCGGCTGCTGATCCAGTATCCCAAGCGTCAGGAAGGCAACCGCATGGCCGGAGGCGAGCGCAGCTTCCTGCCGCTGAAGGTCAATGCTGCGGGTGTCATTCCGCCGATCTTCGCCTCGTCCCTGCTGCTGCTGCCGGCGACCGTGGCCCAGATGACGGCCAATGCGGACCTGCCGTCGTGGATGGGGTGGCTGCCGTTCGTCACCGCCCAGATGTCGCACGGGCAGCCGCTGTTCATGGCGCTGTATGCGTTCCTGATCATCTTCTTCTGCTTCTTCTACACCTCGATCACCTTCAACCCCGAGGACACGGCCGAGAACCTGCGCAAATACGGCGGCTTCCTGCCGGGTATCCGTCCGGGCAAGCGCACGGCCGAGTATCTGGACTATGTGCTGACCCGCCTGACGGTGATCGGCGCCGCCTACATCACCGCGGTCTGTCTGCTGCCGGAGTTCCTGGCCAGCTCGCTGGGCGGTCTGCTGTTCGGGGGCACCTCGATCCTGATCGTCGTCTCGGTGACCATGGATACGGTGGCGCAGATCCAGTCTCACCTGCTGGCGCACCAGTATGAAGGGCTGATCAAGAAGGCCAAGCTGCGCGGACGGGGTGGCGGCGGCCGGGGTGGCATGCCGGCGCCTGCACGGCGCTAGGGCCGGGGAGGGAACGCCATGAACCTGATCCTGTTCGGGCCGCCTGCGGCCGGCAAGGGCACCCAGGCCAAGCGACTGGTCGAGACGCGGGGCATGGTCCAGCTGTCGACCGGCGACATGCTGCGGGCCGCCATCGCCTCTGGCTCGGATCTGGGCCAGACGGTCAAGGGCATCATGGAGCGTGGCGAGCTGGTCACCGACGAGATCGTCGTGGCCCTGATCGAGGCGCGGCTGGACGAGGCCGAAGCCGCCGGCGGGGCGATCTTCGATGGCTTTCCCCGGACGGTCGCCCAGGCCCAGGCCCTCGATGCCATGCTGGCCCGTCGTGGCTCGACCATTGATCGGGTGATCCGGCTCAAGGTCGATGACGAGGCCCTCAAGGCCCGTATCGCCCAGCGCTACGCCGAGCAGGGACGTCCGGACGACAACCCCGAGAGCTTCCGCGTGCGTCTTGAGGCCTACAACCGCCAGACGGCGCCGCTGCTTCCTTATTATGAGGGCCAGGGCAAGCTGGTCGAGATCGACGGCATGGCCTCGATCGACGCGGTCGCCGCAGCGATCGACACGGTTCTCGCCGACGCCTGAAGGCAGCAGGCGACCGAAGCCGGTTTCGGGCGTTAAGCTGGGCCGATGGGCCTGTCCTTTTCCTCTCTGTCTCCCCGACAACGCCGGGCGTCGCGCTGGAGCGGAGCCATGGCCGTGGCCCTGGCCGTGCACGGTCTGGTGCTGCTGGCCGTCAGTCGCTCGACTCCGGCCCCGCCGGATGCGCCGCTCCAGACCTTTGACGTCTTCCTATACGCGCCAGAGCCGACCCCGCCGCCCCCGCCACCGGCAGAGCCCGCCATTGAGGCCGGGGGCGGGGCTCCGGCCAGTCCATCCGTGATCCATCAGCCGCCCGAGCCACCCCCCGAGGTGGAGCGGGAGATCGTTGCCCCGCCTGAGCCCGCGCCGGAGCCCACGCCCGAAGTGGGGATTGCGCCGCTGCCGACCCCCACCCCCGGTCAGGGGCTGGGGGGGCAGGGCACGGGTACGGGGACGGGCACGGGTGAGGGCACCGGGCCGGGCAGTGGCAGCACACCCGCACGTCTGATCACCGGGCCGTCGCTGAACCAGATCCGCTCCCACCATCCTCCCAATGCCCGCAGCCGCTATGGCCGTGTGGAGTTGTCGTGCATCATCCGGCTGGACGAGCGGCTCGAGGCCTGTCGGGTGGTCAGCGAGTCGCCCGGCGGGCTCGGGTTCGGTCAGGCCGGTCTGGTCGTCGCACAGTATTTCCGGTTCCGGCCGCCCTCAGAGGGGGGCAGGCCTCAGCCGGGCCGCCGGATCGTGGTCGGGATCGACTTTGGGCGCCCGCGCTGACGGCTATCGGCCGGCCGACCATTGACGCAACCTGAATCCCCTGTATAAGGCGCGCTTCCGCGAAGGACGCGACACGCTCCTGGTCTGTTGACCGGAGCGGTTTCTGCGTCTGGAAACGCGTTATTGGAGATATTCGTGGCCCGTATCGCTGGCGTCAACATTCCGACCAACAAGCGCGTCGTCATCGCGCTTCAGTACATCCATGGCATCGGCCCCGCCGCCGCCAAGGAAATCACCGAGAAGGTGGGCATCGAGGCCGCGCGTCGGGTCAATGACCTGACCGACGCCGAGGTCCTGCAGATCCGCGAGACGATCGACGCCGACCACACGGTCGAGGGCGACCTGCGCCGCGAGACCTCGATGAACATCAAGCGTCTGATGGACCTGGCCTGCTACCGCGGCCTGCGTCACCGCAAGGGCCTGCCGGTCCGCGGCCAGCGCACCCA
>JAHJYN010000293.1 GCA_018826885.1 Alphaproteobacteria bacterium
CCCTCCCCGCCTTCAAAGGTGATGAACCGTCCGCGCGTCATCCGTCCAGAATGGCGGCATGACGGGCCGAAACCAAGCCCGATGCGTCGATATCAACAGGCGAGACCTCTAGAGCCTCGGCGCCGGGCCCAGATAGCGCACCCGCACCCGGCCCACGCCCCTCTGCAGCAGGCCCAGTTCGTTCGCCGCCCCGCGCGACAGGTCGATGATCCGGCCATCCACGAACGGCCCCCGGTCGTTCAGACGCAGCACCACGGTGCGGCCATTGTCCAGATTGGTCACCTCGACCAGACCGGGCAGGGGCAGGGTCTTGTGCGCCGCTGTCAGGGCATTCTGGTCGAACCGCTCCCCGGTCGCCGTCGGCCGCCCGTCAAAGCCCGGCCCGTACCAGGAGGCCATGCCGACCTCCTCGTAATCCGGGTCCTCGGCCGGATGGTACCAGCGCCCGCGGATCTGATAGGGCCGCATGGTGCCCGACACGATCGGCGCCGGATTATCGACCCGCACCGACGACCCGGCCCGTGATCCCCCCGTCAGCCCGGTCGCTCGCGCGCCCAGCCGCACCGTGCCCGCCGCGATGTTGTAGCCGCCCTCGGCCACATCCCCCGCCAGCCCGGCCGCCGCCCCGACCGTGCCACAGGCCGAAAGGCTCAGCCCCGCCACCAGGACCGTCAGAATGCGAACCGCAGATACAGGTGTGGACATGACGCACCGGCCCCGAAATCAATTTGAGAGCGTCAGAATGCCCGCATCATTTTCTTCTTTGGTTAACGCCCCCTCCCCCTGCTATGAGGCCGATCCACGCCGGGGACAGGTGGCCGAGTGGTTTAAGGCAGCGGTCTTGAAAACCGCCGTAGGTGGAAGCCTACCGTGGGTTCGAATCCCACCCTGTCCGCCACGGATCATCCCGAACGCCGAACCCCGGAGGGCTCAGGCGGCCTCGGACTCCGACGGCAGGGGCTCCCGATCCGGCAATGTGATCCTGCCGAGGGCCTCGATCAGAGACTGCGGATTGATCGGCTTTGGCAGGTGCAGGTCGGCGCCGGCGGCCAGACTGGCCTCTACGTGTTCCGGCAGGCTGTTGGCGGTCAGCATGATGACGGGAGTCCGCAGCAGGTCTTTTTCGGCCTCGATCTGGCGGATTGTCCGTGTGGCGGTGGCGCCGTCCATGACCGGCATCATCATATCCATCAGCACGACGTCGAACGGGCCGGACATATAGGCTTGCAAGGCCTGCTCGCCGTCCTCGGCGCAGCACACCTCCGCCCCGATGGTTTGCAGGATCAGCTGGGCAACCCGGCGATTGGTCGGATTGTCGTCGACCACGAGCACACGCCCCAGACCGGGCGCGTCGTCGATCGGCGCCTCCATCTCCGCAACGGCCTCACGGCACTCCACCAGTCGGACCGTAAACCAGAAGGTCGAGCCCTCGCCCTTCACGCTGTCGCAGTCCAGCGTACCGCCCATGGCGCCGACCAGTTCGCTGCAGATCGCGAGGCCCAGACCCGATCCGCCAAAGCGCCGGGTGATCGTGCCGTCAGCTTGCTGGAACCGGCCGAACACGGCGCCGCGCAGTTCCGGCTCAAAGCCGATTCCCGTGTCGCTGACCTCGAACCTGTAGGCGTCGCCATCACGGCTGACGCCGAGTGTGACGACACCGGTCTCTGTGAACTTGACCGCATTGGCGACCAGATTGATCAGCACCTGTTTGAGGCGCAGGGCATCGCCCATGACATGCGACGGCAAGTCGTCCGGCAAGATCTTGCGCAGGGCCAGACCCTTCTCTTCCGCTGTCAGACCGGCCACGGCGCCTGCATCATCGACAAGGTCGGCAAGGCATAGCGGCGCTTCATTCAGGACCAGTTCGCCGGCTTCGATCCGGGCCAGATCAAGAATGTCACCGATCAGGCGCCGCAGTTGATCCGAGGAGGTCTTGATAATGGAGGTCAGCTCCTGCTGATAGGTGGACTGCTGCGTCTGCGACAACAGATCGACCACCCCGATCACCCCGTTCAGAGGGGTTCGCAGCTCGTGGCTCATATTGGTCAGGAAGGTCGTCTTGGCCTCGCTGGCGGCCTCGGCTTCGGTCCGCGCGCGCCGCAGTTCGGCAGCCTGGGCAGCGCGCTCCGAGATGTCGCGGATATTGGCGTGGATGTGCGGAACACCGTCCACGTGGGCGACCGACATCCACAGCTCGATATCAACCCGGCTCAGGTCCTTGCGGCAGGCCGGCAGTTCGAGCCGGCGCCCGACCCGGGCTCCCCCGTTGAGACGCCATTGCTCAAAGGCGCGATTGTGGGGGCCCTTGTGCTCCTGCGGAATGATGATGTCGATCTTCCGTCCCAAGGCCTCCTCCGGCGTGAAGCCGAACAGATCGCTGGCGCTGCTGGACCAGAAGGTGATCTCCCCCCGGTCGTTGCATTCAATCAGGGCGTCCGCCGAGGCGAGCATGGCGTTCCGCAGCGACTGCTCACGATGGCGCGCGGCCAGGTCCTCGGCAACGATGGCGGCGAGACGCTCAAGGGCTCTGGCCAGGCCCGGCTCATAGGGCCGGGGTGTCGGTCCGAGGACACAGACAGTCCCAACCGCATGGCCGTTCACCCGGACCGGTGCACCCACATAGAACCGCACATGGGGGTCCCCCTTGACCGACTCATAGTGGCTGACCCGAAAATCCTCGCGCGCGTCCGCGATCCAGGTAACCCGGTCCTGCGAGGCGATGGTGTGTGTGCAGAAAGAGCTCCAGCGGCACAGGCCTGGATCGGCGAAGTTGTCGGCACCGGACAACCAGACCCGTTCAGCCTCGACAAGGGTGACGAGGGCTGAGTCGGCCCCCGCGACCTCGCGCGCGAGCGCTGCGATTTCATTGTGTTGCCGCACCCGGGCCTGATCCAGAAGACCGAACGAGCGAACCATCTCGACCCGTCGTGTCTCGTCTGCGGCCTTCGGCAAAGTCACCATTGCAGTCCCCCAAAAGGACCGGGGACGTACCGGTGACCATGGACATGCCTCACAGGGGGGCGTCAGACCTGCACCGCAGGTTCATCAAGGGCCGCAGCCCGGGTCCCCCGACCATGAACACGCACACACACCAGACCAACCTCGGCCGACACAACCATAGAGCGTCCCTCTTAAGGATTGGTAGTAAGCAGTTTCATGTGGAAACGACGCGACCTGCGCCTCTGGGCCCGCGGCGAGCCGCTTTCTGCCCGACCAGGTTGTCAGCTGTGGCAGGATGGAGTCTCGACAACAGGGAGCCGGAGCGTGGGAGGACAAACGAAGGCCGCGGCCAGCCCCGACCGTGAGGGGTCTGATCCCCCCGGTCAGACGGTTCAGACCATTCAGACCATTCAGACCATCCAGACGGTTCAGACGGTTCAGACGGTTCAGACGGTTCAGACGGTTCAGACGGTGTTTTCTCCCACGGCTCGGCGGGGGGCGGCAACCGCCGCGCGCCTGTGCCATTGAGGATCGGATGAGCCAGGCAGACATTTCCCGCGTTCGCGTGATCGATCTCGAGACCGCCGGCAGCAGTGCGTCCGACGTCTGCGAGGTCGGCTGGCAGGACGTTGAGCGGCAGGCAGACGGAAGCTGGCAGGTCTCGGCCAGCTCACGCGGCGCTCGCTTCGTCGATCCTGGCCGCCCCATCTCGCCCGGCACCATGGCGATCCATCACATCCTCGACGAATGGGTTACGGGGGCAGGCTACTGGCGGGATGTGGCGCCCGGGGTGTTGCGGCCGGACGGCGGCGTGCGGGCGCTGGCCGCCCACCGGGCCAGCTTCGAGCAACGGTTCTGCACCCCCGACCTGACGGGTTCGGCCGACTGGATCTGTACCTGGAAATGCGCCCTGCGTCTGTGGCCGGACCTGCCCCGGTTTTCCAACCAGATGCTGCGCTATCTGCGGCAACCCGAGGGGCTGGATCACGACAAGGGTCTACCCGCGCACCGGGCCCTCCCGGATGCCTATGTCACGGCGCACCATCTGCGCGACATGTTGAACACGGTGTCGCTGGACCAGTTGCTGGTCTGGAGCCGCGAGCCCGGCCTGCTGCCGCGTGTCCCGAGCGGCCCGAACCGCGGTCACCCCTGGTCGGCGCTCACCGACACGGCCCTGGCCACCCTCGCCCGCGACCGCGACATCGACATCCGCTTCAGCGCCGATACGGAGGTCCGGCGCCGCTCTGGACAGGCCGGCCCCGGAGGCTCCGAACCTGCCCAGCGGACGCTCCTGTGAGATCAGAATTTACGGCCCACACCCACCGAGACGACCCATGGGTCGAGGTCGACCTCGCTGGTCAGGGCGCCGCCATTGATCTCGGCGTCGGTGTTGAACCAGACCTTCTTGACGTCGACATTCAGGCTCCAGGGGCCGGTCAGGCCAAAGTCGACGCCCGCTTGCAGGGCCAGCCCCAGGCCATCGTCCAGATCGACGGTGAAGCCGTTCTGATCGTCGCCCGAGTAGAACAGCATGGCGTTGACCCCCGCGCCGACATAGGGGCTGAAGCGGCCCTCGGTCAGCGGACGATATTGCACGGTCACGACCGGCGGCAGGACCCAGGTTTCATCCACCACCACATCTGTGGCGCCGCCCTGGGCGCGGATCTCGTGCTGGGTCGTGCCCAGAATGGCCTCGACCGCGAAGTGATCGGTCAGGAAGTAGGTGAACCCCAGCGTCGGCATCAGGTCGTCGGACACATCGACCCGCAGGCCGGTATCGGCCCCGGCTGCGGTCAGGATCCGGTCCTCAGTCGTGGGCGACACCTGGGTCAGGCGACCGGTCACGATCCAGTCGCCCGCTTGCGGTGGGCTCCACGGTTCGGCGGTCTGCGCCTGGGCCGCTCCGGCGGCCCCGGCCACCACGGCGAGGGTAAGGAGGGCGGTTCTGATGGTCATCTGAGACATCCCCGGCGGTGGAGTCGCATCATGCGGTCCAGCACCGGGTCCTGCGGTGCACCCGCCGGCCAGGCTTTGCCTTGATCCAGGTCAAGCGGGTGCCGGGTGCGTCAATTCGGCCAAGGCCTTGCTTTCGCCCCGGTTCACGCGCATACGGAGCGGGTCAACATCTCTGCGCAACGCCCTTTTTCTACTTTGCGACGCATCGAGATAAGCCGTTACCTCAGACACGACGGGCCCAGGGAGTGTTTCTCCGGGCCAACGCCAACGGAGGTCTCAACATGGCTACCGGCACTGTTAAATGGTTCAACACCACCAAGGGCTTCGGCTTCATCCAACCCAACGACGGCGGCACGGACGTGTTCGTCCACATCTCGGCCGTCGAGCGTGCGGGCCTCGGCTCGCTGAATGAAGGCCA
>JAHJYN010000294.1 GCA_018826885.1 Alphaproteobacteria bacterium
GGCCGCGCGGTCGGAGAAGCCGCGCGCTTCTTCAAGGTCACGCCGGCCGACATCGTCGTCTTCCACGACGAGATTGATCTGGCACCGGGTCGTTTCCGCATGAAGACGGGCGGCGGGGCAGCCGGTCAGAACGGCATCCGCTCGCTGATTGCGCATCTGGGGGCCGACTTCCGCCGCGCCCGCCTCGGCATCGGCCATCCGGGGCAGCCGCAACTGGTCATGCCCCATGTGCTGGGCGACTTTCACAAGGCGGAATATCCGTGGCGTGATGCCCTGCTGAACGCCTGCGCCGACGCCCTGCCCTTCCTGCTGGCGGGTCAGGACGAGCGCTATCAGGGCGAAGTGCTGCGCCTCGCCCCCGCGCCGAAATTCAGCCCGCGTCAGGCCGCGCAGAACGGCGACTAGGGCTCAGTACTCGACGCGATAGCTGTAGCTCAGCCGCTCGACGCTGCCCGCTGGCACGGCAAAGGTCCAGGCGGGGTAACCGCTCTCGGTGATCTCGCTCTCGCGGCTTTCGCGGGTGATGGTGAAGCCCGGCTGGAAATAGGCCCGGGGGATGAGCTCAAGGCGGGCGGCCTCCGCCCCCGCATTCATCACCTCGACCTGGACCGTATAAAGGGTGGTCGTAACCCCGTCGGTCTGGCTGGAGGTGTAGTCGGTCGTGCGATAGCGGACCCGTACATTGGGAGACTGGCCGATCGCCAGTTCGACGGGCAGGCCGACCGGGCGATCGGTGCTCCGGGCCTCTCCCGTGAAGAAGGCCGGGCCATCCATGCGCTGCTGCCGCAGACTCCAGGTTCCGCCGGGCAGGGCGAGCCCCAGGGCCGAGTCGGCGTCGTTCTCGAGCCTAAGGACAATATCGGTCTGGATGGGACCCGTTACGCTGCCCGGCTCTGACGACCCGTCGATCCTCGCGCGATAGAAACGTTCGACCGGCACATCTCGCCGCTCCAGGAACCTCACCTGTTTGGTCTGGCGGGCGGCCACCGTGGTCCGTTCCGGCAGGGTGTAGATCTTGTAGTCGCCCAGCTCGCCCTGCTCGGCCATAGCCGGAGCGGCTGGCGGAGGCGGAGGCGGAGGGGGTGGAGCCGCCGGAGGCGGCGCTGCCATCCGGTAGCCGGTGACGACGATGTCGTCGACGCCATACAGCTCCGGCATCTCGCCTTCGGTCGTCGTGTCCTGGGGCCAGCAGCCGGCGCGGCGGGGCAGACGTACGGCATCGACCGGCACGGTGCCCGATTCGGTCCTCAGATTGCCGGCCACAGCCTGGACCGGCGCGTCGACGAACCCCGTGCTGCCGAAATTGGCCAGGGTCAGCCAGCCGGTCAGGGTCATCGACCGTCCGTCGGGGGCCAGCTCGGCCACATAGTCGCTGGACCACTGCAGGCCGGTGGCCAGATAGGCCAGGGTCACCGTATAGCGCCCGGCCTCGCCCGCACGCGTCCGCACCGACAGGCTGGGCTGGTCGCTCAGCCCCTCAGGCACACGGTCGAACACCACGCGTTGAGTCAGGCCCGAACAGCTCAGCGCCTCAAAGCCGCCGTCGACCTCCAGCACCGGCCCTCTGGCCCCCGCCCGGATGATCGCGACGTGTTCCTCTGACCGGCCCGTCACCGGATTGATGCGCACCACCCGCACCGTCTCGCCGATCGACCGCTCAAACAGCGAGCCGGGGGTCAGCAGGTCAAAGTCGGTATTCCGCTCGATCACCCCGGCGGGCAGGCCCTCCAGCACCGCGCTCTGGCCCACGATGCCGCCGGCCACCCCTTCGAAGCGGATCACCGCCTCGCCGGCCGGCAGGTCGATGGTGCGGGTCTCGACGATCAGGGCCAGGCCCTCGCGGTCCAGTCGGCTCCAGCTCTGCTGCGAGCGGCGCATCAGCTCGACCGTGTTCACCGGCCGGTCGCGATAGATGACCACCGACACGGCCTCGGGCCCGCTGGAGACCGCCACGGCGGGTTCAACCACCGCAGCCGGGCCCGCAGCCTGGGCGAGGGCCACCGGTGCCGCCAGCCCCGACAGGGCCAGTATCGCGATCAGGCTGACACCCGCGCGCATCGGGGTCAGCCGCCGGTCTCGATGGTCGCGGTCAGCACGGTCTGGCCATTGGCCGGCACCGGCACGCGCCAGACGATGGTGCGGGCATCACGCATTTCGCCCTCGAGGCTCTGGTCCTCGATCTCGGTATCGCGTCCCAGACCGGTCTGGCGGACTTCGACCACCACGGGCTCGGAGCGCGCGTTGCGCACCGTATATTCCATCCGGTAGCGCGACCGTTCGGTGTTCAGGATGCGCGGCGCAACCCGCTCATTGCTGACCAGACGCGGCTGCACGGTGACATCAAAGGCATCGCCGGTGGTGATGGCGATGTCCGAGCCTGCGGGCGTGTGGCCAATCTCGTCCTCGCCGATGAAGCGGGGTTCGCCGCCCGCGTCGCGCACATAGACGCGCACCACCCCGGCCGGCAGGGCTTGACTGACGCCAGAGGCCCGACCGTTCTGGAACAGCACCGCGACCTCGGCCGACTGGGCCTGCTCATAGGTGGAGAAGCCGCTCATCTGGAACAGATAGCGTTTGGACGCCGGCACATTGGCCACGTCCAGCAGGCCGACCTGCTTGTTCTGGTTGTTGGCGACCGTCACCCGGCCCGGCAGGGGGTAGATGTAATAGTCGGCGACGCCCTCGCCGCCGTCCGAGAACTGGGTGCCATTGCCGCTGCCGCGTCCACCGTAATAGCCGCCGCCGCTGACCAGATTGACCTCTCCGGCGACCACGCGCGTGCTGGCCTCGGTAAAGGTCGCGCCCGAGCGGTTGGTGATGGTGATCCAGCCCGTCAGATCCAGACTGCCGCCCGCCTCGTCATACTGGGCCACATAGTCGGCCTTCCACGACAGGCCGCTGGTCAGATAGCTGAGGGTCGTCTCGCGGGAGCCACCGCCTTCGGCGTCCAGGGTAACGCTCAGGGTCGGGCGGGGGCGCAAATTGGCGGGCACCTCGTCAAAGATCACCCGGGTCGGCACGCCGTCGTCGCGCAGCACCTCGATCCGGTCGCCAATCCGCAGCACCACGCCTTCATTGGCGGCCAGAACCTGGGCCCGCTCGGTCGTCTCGCGGCCGGTGCCCGGGTTGATGCGGACGATGCCGATGGTGTCGCCGACCGCGCTCTGCATCAGCTTGTCCGGCGTCAGCAGATCGTAATCGAAATTCTGCTCGACCACCGACAGGCCGCGCCCGGTGAGGCCGACGGTCTCCGGCCGGATGCTGGCCGATACACCGGGGAACTCCTGCCGCGACCGCCCCGCGGGAATATTGAGGTCCCGCACATCCTCAACAAGGGCAATGTCCTGATTGTAGATGGTGATCGCCACGCGTCCGGGACCGCCGGGTCGACTGTCGACCTGTTCCTGGGCCTGAACAGTCGTCGCCGTCAGCAACAGGGCACACGCCCCTCCCATCAGACCCATTCTCAGCGAACCCGGGCGAAGCGACATGGCGATCTCCATGAATACAGCAGTTTGTGGAGGTCACGCTGGCACGGCCCCCGGACCCTGTCGAGAGCCAATCCCTGTCCGTTCCTGACGGGCGCGACACCGCGTCTCTTGCCTGATGACGCGACCGGGTTCATTGCGCACACGCCCTGCCTGATGGAGCCGTCCCATGCGCCTGCCCGCCCTCGCCCTGCTCTGTCTCGGAGTCGCCGCCTGTGAGGACGCCGCGGCGCCGTCCGTCCAAGTCAGCGATGCGGTCTGTCGTCCGACCCCGAACGGTCGCGACCTGACCGGCTGCTATATGACCCTTGCCGCCACCACCGACGACCGCCTTGTCTCGGTCTCGACCGATGCCGCGGGCAAGGCCGAGATCCATGAAATGTCGACCGCGGGCGGGGTCATGACCATGGCCGAAATGACCGACGGCCTGCCCCTTCCTGCGGGTGAGGTGACGGCTCTGCAGCCCGGCGGCAACCACATCATGCTGATGCAGGTGACAGCTCCTCTTGCGGAGGGCGACACGGTGGACCTGGCCCTGACCTTCGCGGATGCCGCCCCGGTCACCGTCTCCGCCCGGGTCGGCAATCCGGCCGTCAACTGACGGTCCGGGGTGGTTAGCGCCTGACAAACGGGTGTCCAACGGCTAAAGGCTCGCCTCGACCCGTTCCCCAGAGAGTACCATGGCCCTGAAAGTCGCGATCGTCGGCCTGCCCAATGTCGGCAAGTCCACCCTGTTCAACGCCCTGACCAAGACGGCGGCGGCCCAGGCGGCCAACTATCCGTTCTGCACGATCGAGCCGAACACGGGCGACGTGGCCGTGCCCGAGCCGCGCCTCAAGGTGCTGGCCGAGATCGCCGGCTCGAAGGAGATCATCCCCTCGCGCATCACCTTCGTCGACATCGCCGGCCTGGTCCGCGGTGCGTCCAAGGGCGAGGGTCTGGGCAACCAGTTCCTGGCCAACATCCGCGACTGCGACGCCATTGCCTTCGTCGCCCGCTGCTTTGTCGACGACGACATCACCCACGTCGAGGATCGCATCGATCCGGTCTCGGACCTCGAGATCATCGAGACCGAACTGATGCTGGCCGACCTCGAAAGCCTCGAACGTCGCCGCGTGCAGATGGAGAAGCGCGCCAAGGCCGGGGACAAGGAAAGCCAGCTGAACCTCAAACTGGTCGATCTGGCCTTGACCCAGTTGAATGCCGGCAAGCCCGCGCGGACGGCCGAGATCAGCAAGGAAGACCGCAAGGCCTGGGACATGCTCCAGCTGCTGACCGCCCTGCCCGCCCTCTATGTGTCCAATGTCGACGAGAACTCGGCCGACAAAGGGAATGAGCTGTCCGATCTGGTCGCCGCCCGTGCGGCCAAGGACGGCGCCAATTCCGTCGTCATCTCGGCCAAGATCGACTCGGAACTGGCCGTGCTGGACGAGGCCGAGCAGCTTGAATTCCTCGAGACCCTCGGTCTGGCCGAGCCGGGCCTGAACCGTCTGATCCGCGAGGCCTACAGCCTTCTGGGCCTGCAGTCCTATTTCACGGTCGGCCCCAAGGAAGCGCGCGCCTGGACCATCCATGTGGGGGACACCGCACCGCAGGCGGCGGGCGTGATCCATACAGACTTCGAGAAGGGGTTCATCCGCGCCGAAACCATCGCCTATGACGACTATGTCGCCCTGCGCGGTGAGGCCAAGGCCCGCGAGGCCGGCAAGCTGCGCGCCGAGGGCAAGTCCTATGTCGTCAAGGACGGCGACGTCATGAACTTCCTGTTCAGCTAGGCCTATTCGGACGGACAGCGGGTGAGCGCAACCGTCGCCCCGTCGCGATCCGGATAGGACAGCCTCAGGCGATCTTCCCCGGCCGACGCGCGGATGGTCTCGCGTGTCTCCTGCCCCTCGCCCTGACACACCAAGTCCAGCTCATGGCCTTCTGCAATCGGGCGTGAGGCCTCGATGGCGCAGCTGTTCTCATAACCCTCGAAACGCGTCAGCGTGATCGTGATCGGCCGCTCTGCCCCCGTCGTGTTCGAACACCAGGCAGGATAGGCGGCCCAATCCCCCAGCAGCTCAGCATGGGTCGCCGCATCTACAGGTCGTGGATCAGCCGCAGGCAATTCGGCGTCAGGATCGGGCGTCACCGGGCCCGGCTCCATCGGATCATTCCCACAGGCCGCAACGGCGGCGGCCAGGCTGGCGGTGGCGGCAAGGCGGATCAAGGTCTTCATGCCCGTCGGAACGCGCGTCCGGGGACTGTGTTCAGAACGAGTCGCAATTGCGGTTGATTCTGATAATCGTTCGCATTAATTGCCCCACACCTTCACTGTCACTCCGCGGGGCTCTTCATGCGTACCACCCTCCTCCTCACCACCGCCCTCGCCGGCCTGGCCTTTGCCGTACCGGTGCTGGCCCAGGTCCAGCCTGTGTCGCACCCCGTGGACGATCCGGTGACCCTCGATCCGATCACCGTGCTGGCGACCCGCACCGCTACCCGGGTCGATGAGACTCCGGCCACCGTCACCGTCATCACGGCCCGGGAGATCGAGCAGAACCTCTATACCGACATCAAGGACCTGATCCGGTTCGAGCCGGGTGTCAGCGTCCGCAGTCAGCCGGCCCGCTTCGGCGCAGCCCTGGGCTCAACGGGCCGCGACGGCAATGCCGGCTTCACCATTCGCGGTCTGGGCGGCGACCGCGTGCTGATCGTGGTGGACGGCGTCCGCACGCCCGACGGCTATGCCTTTGGCCCCCAGAGCGTCGGCCGCGGCGGCTATTCCGATCTGGACCTGATGAAGTCGGTCGAAATCCTGCGCGGCCCGGCTTCGGCCCTCTATGGCTCGGACGGGGTGGCCGGCGCGGTTTCATTTACGACCAAGGACCCGGCCGACATGCTGGGCGCCAGCCGCACCTGGACCGCCCGGGCTCGCGTCGCCTACGGCTCGGCAGACGAGAGCGTCGCCACCGGCCTCTCGTTCGCCGGTCGGGACGGCGCCCTGTCCGGTCTGGTCGCCTGGACCCACCGGGATGCCTCCGAGACAGACAATCAGGGCACGGTCGGCGGCGAGGGTGCGAGCCGGACCGAGCCCAATCCCCAGGACTTCCGCTCCGACGCCCTGCTGGCCAAGCTGGTCTGGGACGTCGCGCCCGACCACCGTCTGGGCCTGACCTGGGAGTCCTACACCTCGGATGTCGACGCCACTGTCCTGTCCGGCCGCAGCGCCTCGGTTCTGGACCTCCGTGCCGAAGACGAGACCTCGCGCCAGCGCATCGGCGTCGACTGGCGCACCGAAGCCCTGCCCGGCCTGGATGAGGCCTCCCTCGCCGTCTACCGGCAGGAGTCCGAGACCCGCCAGTTCACTTTCGAGGATCGTGAGCCGGCCGCAGACCGCACGCGCGACAACACCTTCGACAATGATGTCATGGGCCTGGCCGCGCAGGGCCGCCGCTCGCTGACGTCCGGCTCGGTCGAGCACCGCCTGATCTTCGGCGGGGACTGGTCCGAAACCACCCAGAGCGGTGTGCGTGATGGCACCGTGCCGCCCTTCGGAGAGACCTTCCCCTCCAGCCCCTTCCCGGAAACCGACTACACCCTGTCGGGCCTGTTCATTCAGGACGAGATTGTGCTGGCGGGCGGATCGCTGCGCATCACGCCAGCCCTGCGGTATGACGCCTATGAGCTGACGACGGCCGATGATCCGCTGTTCACGGGGGCCAAGGCGGATCAGGAGGACAGCCGCCTGTCGCCCAAGCTGGGCGTGGTCTGGTGGGCCAATGACACCTTCGGCCTGTTCGCCTCCTACGCCGAAGGCTTCAAGGCGCCGACGCCGTCGCAGGTGAACAGCGCCTTCGGCAACCTCGCCTTCGGCTATATTTCGGCGCCCAATCCCGACCTGAAGCCGGAGACCAGCCGGAGCCTCGAGGCGGGTCTTCGCCTGCGCGAGGTTCCGGTCTGGGGCGGCCGGATGGCCCTGCAGGCCGTGGCCTTCCAGGCGGACTATGAGGACTTCATCAGCCAGGAGGTCGTGTCAGGCGCCTTCACCCCGACAGACCCGGCGGTCTTCCAGTACGTCAACTTCACCGACGTCGAGGTGAAGGGGTTGGAGTTCCGCAGCGACGCGTCGTGGGACAACGGTCTCAGCGCCCGTGTGTCGGCTGCCTGGGCGGAGGGCGATCAGACCACGGCGGGCACCACCACGGCCCTGCCCAGCATCGACCCGCTCAAGATCGTCGCCGGAATGGGTTGGGACGCGCCGTCAGGAGCCTTCGGCGGCCAGGCCATCGTCACCTGGTCCGATGCCAAGGATGCGGCGGACACCACCGGGCTGGCCTGCTCGCCGAACTGCTACGTTGGCGAGGACTTCACCCTGTTCGACCTGACCGGCTACTGGAATGTGACGGAGACGGTCACGGCCCGCATCGGCGTGTTCAATGTGTTCGACGAGACCTATGGCTGGTGGAGCGACGTCTCGGGTCTCTCGACCACCTCGACCGTACTGGACGCCTACACCCAGCCCGGTCGCAATGTTTCGGTCTCGCTGACCTTGCGTCTGTAGGTCAGGAAGCGATAATGCGAATGATTGTCATGTTGGAGATGCCCCCCCATGCGCGCCGCCCTTGCCGCCGCCCTTCTGATCGGTACCTGTATGCCGGTCGCCGTCCTTCCCGCGACCGCGCTCGCCCAGGCCCCCGCAGCGGCCACGGCAGATGCGAAATTCCAGCGCGACCGTCAGGCCATCCTGTCCCAGGCCGGGCAGTTTCGCGTGCGGTTCGACATGCGCGAGACCGTGCCCTTCGTCGACGGCTATGAGCCGCTGGACGAGAAGCTGTCGGGCGGCAATGAGATCGTGCGGGTCGTCTATGACGACGGCACCCGCATCAGCCTGCAGCACATCCTGGTCATGGATCACGAGGGCCAGACCTTCGTCATCAAGCACTGGCGCCAGGACTGGGTCTATGAGCCCGAGACCGTCCTGACCTATGCCGGGCCCAACCAGTGGGTGCTGACCCCTGTGCCGGAAGACCAGCGCGAGGGCACCTGGTCGCAGACGGTCTGGCAGACCGACGACTCGCCCCGCTACGGCGGCGTCGGCGTCTGGACGTACGACCACGGCATGACCGAATGGGCCTCGGCGCCGACCTTGCGTCCGCTGGCCCGCCGCGATGCGGTTCGCGATCCGGTCTATGACCGCTATGTCGGGACCAACCGTCACGCCCTGACGCCGTTTGGCTGGGTGCATATTCAGGACAACCTCAAGATGTCGGGCGCCCAGGGCGATGACGGCGACGGTCAGGTGATCGTGCACGAGGATGTGGTCAATACCTATCGCCAGTGGGACGGCTACGACGCCGCCCCCGGAGATGCCTACTGGTCTGATACCCAGGCCTACTGGGCCGGTGTTCGCGACCTGTGGGACGAGGTGATCGCCCGCGACGGCGGCATCCGCGTCCAGGAAGAGCCCAATGCCGGTGCCGTCACCGGACCGGCCCTGATGGGTCTGGCGGACCAGATCCACGCCGGCGAAACCACCACCGACGCCGCCTTGGCGGAGGCCCGCACCATCATCATGGATGCCACTTCCGGTAGCTGATGATTTTTCTGCTTGACGGCTGCGCCGCCCGTCGCCACGCTTAAGTCACTCATCAAGACCGGTCGAGGGATAGGCCCTTTGACGCCGGGGCAACCTTCGCGAAGAGACCCTCTTCGCGAGATGGTGCCAACTCCTGCGAGGATCA
>JAHJYN010000295.1 GCA_018826885.1 Alphaproteobacteria bacterium
CGCCTCGAAGCCATGCTGGCCCAGATAGTCGACCAGCACCTCGCGCAGGCCCGGGTCGTCATCGACGACCAGAATGCGGGGGGTGGGGACTGGCGCGGGGATCATCGGCCCATTGTGACGCGGGGCGGTGCCGCCGTCATTTCACCGATGAAACAATTCTGTCCGCGCCTGAAATACGGACGCAAGCCGGGTGTGGTCCAAGGGGGGCATCATTCACCGGAGGAACGTCCCATGCTGGTTTCCCTGTCGCTCGCCCTCGCCATGACCACCACCCCCGGTTTACAGGACCCGGCCCGTCCGCCTGCACCGCCCGCTAGCCCTGTGGTCCGCACGGAAAGCCGCGTGGTGTTTGTGGCCGCCGACCCGGATGGCGAGAACGGCCTGGACCGGGATGGCGACGGGTTTGTCTCGCGGGCCGAGTTCGCGCGTCCGATGGACGAGGCCTTTGCCGGCATGGACGCGAACGGGGACGGCCGCCTGTCACCGGAAGAACTGAATCATCGCACCGGGGCCCCGGGCATGGACCATGATGTGCGCGTGATCACCATGGGCGGGCCAGAGATGAGCTGGAGCTCGGCCCCCGAAGGCTCGGGCCCGCACCGTATCGAGGTCCGGCGCGTCGGCGGTGAAGACCTCGAGGTCGAGGCCCACAGCTTCGTCTTTGTTAGCGAGGACGGCGGAGCGACCACCGAGGGTGAAGGCCCGGTCCGGGTCATGGTCCGGCGCGGCGATGGGGCCGCCATGACGGGCGAGCACCGTGTGGAATGGATCCGCGAAGGCGAGGGAGACCCGATCGACGCCAACGGCGACGGGCGCGTCACCGAGGCGGAATTCCTGGCGCCGATGCGCGAGGTGTTTGGCCGGATGGACGCCGATGGCTCGGGCGTTCTGGAAGCGGGCGAGCGCGGCGGCAACGGTGCCCGGGTGGTCAGCCGCACGATCGAGGTGCGCGAGGAAGAGTAGACCCGATGCGGGTCAGACCCTGACCGGTCTGACCCGTCCGGCGGCCTCGCGGGCGCGGTCGCGGGCCTGATCTGTGTCGATTCCGCGCGCGGTGGCCACACCCATCCGTCTGCGCTCGAATGCCTCGGGTTTGCCGAACAGGCGCAGGTCGGCGGTCGGCACCGACAGGGCCTCGGCCACGCCCTCGAAGGCGATCCCCTGGGCGTCCATGCCGCCATAGATGACGGCGCTGGCGGCGGGCTCGCGCAGGGTCACATCGACCGGCAGGCCGAGGATGGCGCGGGCATGCAGGGCAAACTCGCTCATCACCTGGCTGGCCAGCGTCACCAGACCGGTGTCGTGTGGCCGGGGGGAAACCTCCGAGAACCAGACCTGATCGCCCTTGACGAACAGCTCGACCCCGAACACGCCGAGGCCGCCCAGCGCTTCGGTGACCTTGCCCGCGATGTCCTGCGCGCTGGCCAAGGCGGCGGGCGTCATGGCCTGCGGCTGCCAGCTCTCGACATAGTCGCCCTTGACCTGACGATGGCCGATGGGGGCGCAGAAGTCGGTGACAATCTGGCCATCCCTCATCGACCGGACGGTCAGCAGGGTGATCTCATAGTCAAAGTCGATGCGCCCCTCGACGATCACCCGCGCCGTATCGACCCGCCCGCCCGACTGGGCATAGGCCCAGGCGTTGGCCGCATCCTCAATGGCGTCGATCATCGACTGGCCCTTGCCCGACGACGACATGACCGGCTTGATGAACACCGGCAGGCCGATGGTGTGGGCGGCTTCGGCCAGTTCGGCAGCGCTTCCGGCAAAGGCATAGGGGCTGGTCGGCAGGCCCAGCTCTTCCGCGGCCAGTCGGCGGATGCCCTCGCGGTTCATGGTCAGCTGCGTCGCCCGCGCGGTCGGGATGACGGTGGCCAGCCCGGCGGCCTCGATGGCGGCCAGAACCTCGGTGGCGATGGCCTCGATCTCCGGCACGATGATGTGCGGCGCCTCGGCCAGGATGACGCCGTTCAGCACCTGCGGATCGGTCATGGGAATGACGTGGCTGCGGTGCGCGACCTGCATGGCCGGGGCGTTGGCATAGCGGTCGACCGCGATCACCTCGACGCCGAGGCGCTGCAGCTCGATGGCCACTTCCTTGCCCAGCTCACCTGCGCCGAGAAGCATGACGCGCACGGCACTGTCGGAGAGGGGGGTGCCGAGGCGTACCGTCACAGCCGCGCCTTGACCTCGGCGACCACGGCGTCGGCGGTGATGCCGAACTTTTCGTAGAGCACTTCGGCCGGGGCGGAGGCGCCGAAGCTCGACATGCCGACGAAGCCGCCGTCCTCGCCGATGAAGCGGTCCCAGCCCTGACGGATACCGGCCTCCACGGCGACGCGGACGGTGCCCTTGGAGATGACCCTGGTCTGATACG
>JAHJYN010000296.1 GCA_018826885.1 Alphaproteobacteria bacterium
GATGATCCGGGTCATCTCGTCGCCGTCGATGTCCACGATGGGGTTGTCGACCTTGATCTTCGCCATGTGCGCTCTCTGTTCTTGCGGGAAGGAAATTGTGGGGGCGGTATAGCCGTCACGCGCCGGGGCGCAAACCCCCGGCCTTGTGCCCGCGGTATCGCTGGCCCACGGTGGGGACGCAGGACAGGAGAAGCCCCCATGCGCCGAATACCGATTGCGAGCCTGGGGCTGAGCGTGATCGCCCTGCTGGGCGCCTGCCAGGGAGAGGTCGACGGACCGGACTCCCCTGAAACAGGTGCGCCCCCCGGGGGTTGGGCGGAGGCCCAGGCCATGCCCGACATGGCAACGGTCCGGCCGGAGACGAAGACGTTTCGCGACTGGACCGTAACCTGCGGCAACAATGGCGACTGCACCGCCTTTGGCACTGTGGCCGAGGCGAATGGCTGGCTGCGCATCTTCATGCCGGCGGGGGCGGACGCGCAGCCGGTCGTCGACATCGGCATGTGGATGTCAGACGGCAGTGTGGTCCCGACCCTGACCATCGACGGTCAGCGGTTTACCACGCGCATTGAGGACGACGTGGCGCGCCTGCCGTCCAACCGGACGCGGGCCGCAATCGACGCGCTGGCGTCGGGGCGCACGGCCAGCCTCGCCACCGCCGAGGGATCGCTCGATGTGTCGGTCTCGGGCGTGTCGGCGGCCCTGCTGTGGATCGACGAGCGGCAGGGGCGGCTGGATACCGTCACCGCCCTGATCCGCAAGGGCGAGGCCCCGGCCACGACCGTGCCCGCCGCCCCGGCCCTGCCGGTGGTCGCGGCCGCACCGGCGGTGGCCCAGACCGGGATGAAGGAGGGCTCGGCCCTGCCCGATGCGGTGAAGGCCCTGGACACGGTGCGCGCCTGTCACGCCGACACCGACTTCAGCCCCGACTTTCAGTCCGCGACCCAGCATTACCGGCTGGCCGCCGATACGGTGCTGTGGGGCGTGCCCTGCTTCATGGGCGCCTATAACACCGGCTATCTCTATGTGCTGACGGACAATGCCGGGGCGTCGCCGCGCATCGTCAGCCTGCCGACCACGGGCGAGGCGATCGAGACGCCGATCAATCCCGATTATGACCCGGCCACGCGACGGCTGGAGGCCTTCGGCAAGGGGCGGGGCCTCGGCGACTGCGGCACGCTTCACCAGTGGATCTGGACCGGGCGGGCGTTCGTGCTGGAGCACGAGCGTGTGATGGAGGCCTGTATGGGCGTCACCGCCGACCTGTGGCCGGTCATCTGGGATACGCGCCCGGCGACATAGCGCCGGTATCAGATTCCGTCACAGCCGCTGCGCCCGAGAGCGGATTAGTCTTCCCTCATGGGAGGCCTGACCATGACCACGACATCCACGCGTTTTGCCCGCTCGAAAGCGGCGGCGGCCCTTGCGGCCTGTAGCCTGCTGATGTCTGCCTGTGCGACCGATGACCCGCTGTCCGATCCGCTATTCTGGCAGGGCGTGTCGATCGGCGCCGATCTGGTGGCGCTGGCGCTGATCCTCGACTCGGACTGCTACACGCGCATCGACGCCTGGGGCTATCCGTATCAGGTCTGTTCCGACGACCGGGACTACCGGGACCGTCCGCAGCGGCCGCACCGCCCGCATCGGCCCCGCGACCGCTGATCTGGAATCCCTGATCGGGATCAGGCCTGCTGGCTGGCGACCCAGTCGGTGATCACCCGGTCCAGGACCGTGAGCGGCACGCCCCCGACCGCGAGGCCGGTGTCGTGGAAGCCCCGGATGTCGAAGCGGTCGCCCAGCGCGGCCATGGCCGCCGCACGCATGCGGACCCATTCGGTGTGGCCGATCTTGTAGGACGAGGCCTGACCCGGCCAGACCGAGTAGCGTTCGACCTCGGTGGTCACCGCGCTTTCCTGATCGCCCAGGGTGTCGACCATATAGCGGATCGCCTGTTCACGGCTCCAGCGCTTGTGGTGCAGGCCGGAGTCGACCACCAGCCGGGTGGCCCGGAACATCAGCGACTGCAGATAGCCGATCTGGCCCCAGGGATCGTCGGCATAGACCCCCATTTCGTCGGCCAGCTGTTCGGCATACAGGCCCCAGCCCTCGGAATAGGCCGAGAAGCCGAGGATCTTGAGCAGCAGCGGGGCCTCGTCGTTTTCCTGCTGCAGGGCGATCTGGTGGTGATGGCCCGGCGACGCCTCATGATAGGTCAGGGTCGGCAGGGTCCATTTGGGCCATTCGGCCGTGTCTCGCAGGTTGATGTAATAGGCGCCGGGGCGTGAGCCATCCAGCGCCGGTCCCTGATAATAGCCGCCCGGCGCGCCGGCCTCGGTGAAGACCGGCACGCGGCGGACCTCGACCGGGCTTTTCGGGATGCGCCCGAAATACTCGGGCAGGCGCTGCTGCATGTCCGCCATCTGCAGGTTGAGGTCGGCCAGCAGGGCCGCCTTGCCCTCATCGGTGTTGGGATAGATGAAGCGCTGATCCTTGCCCATGGCGGCGATGCGTTCACCGACCGTGCCCTGGGTCATGCCCTCGGCGCGCAGCAGACCGTCGGCGCGGGCGGTCAGCTCGGCCACCTGCTCGAGGCCCATCTGGTGGACCTCCTCGCCGGTCATGGTGGTGGTGGTCGAATTGCGCAGGCCATAGGTGTACCAGGCCTCGCCGTCCGGCAGGCGCCAGACGCCCGCATCGTGGACCGCCTCGGCCCGGCGCGCCCTCATCGCCTCGGCCTGACGCACCAGCGCCGGATAGACCTCGCCCTGGACGATCCGTTCGGCGCGGGCGGCCCAGTCGCCGGGCAGGCCCTTTTCGGTCGCGCGCCGCTGGACCGAGGTGGTCATGATCGACTCCGCCGCCGGGGTGTCGTGCAGATTGGCCAGCTGCAGCAGGGTCTTGTCGATAACGAAGTCGGGCGGGATGGCGCCGGCGGCAAAGTCCGCGAGCATCCGCTCGGTTTCCTGATCCAGCGCCGTGGGGAAGGCGGACAGGCGCGACAGATAGGCCTCGGCGTCCTCGGCCGTCTCGATCTGATGCTGGCTGTCGAGGAAGTCCGGGATATTCTGGTAGGAGCCGCCGAGCTGGTAGACGGTGTAGGGCGAGTTGCCGCTGCCGTAGGCAAAGTCCTGGCTGATCTGGACCGTCTCGCCGAAGAATTTGACGGTGTCGTAGTTGACGGCGTCACGCCCGCCCAGAGTCGACCGGTCGATGGCGTTCAGCTCGTCCATGAAGCCGTTGAACCTGACCTCGTCGGCGTCGATCTTGGCCTGGGAGCGATCGTCCAGCTGGCCCTTGGCGGCGGCCATCGGCCCCTTGTCAAAGCCCAGCGAGGTCAGGGCCTCCGGCGAGGTCAGGATCAACTCCTTGAACACCCGGTCCATCCAGTCGTTCAGGGTCGCGACGGGGGTGGCCGCGGGCGCGACCTGGGCCAAGGCCTGACCCGAGGCTGCAAGGCCCGCTCCGGCAGCGGCGGTCAGCAGAAGGCGGCGACGATCGATCATGGGAACATCCTCTCGAAGGGTGGCGCGCATACGGCACCATCCCGAGGCATCCGACAAGGGGAGGCCCCTGCCCTATTCGGCGTGCAGATGCTGTTTGACGCGCTCGGCCAGGGTCTTGATGTCGAGCGGCTTGGGCAGGAAGGAGACGCCCGCCTCGTCCTGGAGCAGGTCCGAAAAGTCGCTCTCGGCATAGCCCGATATGAACATCACCGGGATGTCGCCAAGATAAGGGCGGGCCTTCTTGAGCAGATTGGGGCCGTCCAGCCCGGGCATGATGACATCGGAGATCATCATGTCGATCTGGCCGGCGTGTTCCTCGGCCAGGATCAGGGCCTCCTCGCCGTCGGCGGCCTCGATCACCTCATAGCCGCGCTGGCGCAGCAGGCGGGCGGCGATGCCGCGCACGGCGGCCTCGTCCTCGACGAACAGGATGCGGCCGGCGCCGGACAGGTCGCGCGGCGCCTTGACCTTGACCTCGACCGGGGCGAC
>JAHJYN010000297.1 GCA_018826885.1 Alphaproteobacteria bacterium
CGACACCCCGCCCAGCGCATGGATGATGTTGTCGCCCATGACATAGGTCTTGGTCAGCTTCCGGATATCGATCATCGGTCGGTCCTAGAAGCCACGCGGGCCGCCGCCGCCGCCGGTGACGCGGGCGGCCTGCTGCTGGGCGCGGGCATCGGGCGCGCGGGGGCCGCCGCCAGTGATGACCTGATCGCCGGCCTTGAGCTCCCCATCGATGATCTCGGTATAGGAGCCGTCGGTTGCCCCGGTCCGGACGGGCACGCGCACCGGCTTGCCGTCGCGCAGCACCCAGACCACGCCCCGGTTGCCACCGCCCGCGAGGCGCAGGCGCTGGGTCTCCATGATCGCCTGCTGGTCGGGGCGCAGCAGCGGTTTGATCTCGTCGAGGGCGGCATTCAGGATCGCCGCCGAAGCAGGATTGCCGCCGGCGCCGCGTTGCCGCTGGCCGCCGCCCGCGCCCCGCTGGGCCCGGATGTCCTGCTGGGCCTTTTCGAGGATCGGCATCACCGTCGTGCGCTGGGTGGCATCCAGCTCCAGCGCCTCGACCAGGGTGGTGACGATATTGCCGCGCCCGCCGCCGCGCTGGCGATTGCCGCCTGCAGCCGGCCCGAACGGTGAGCCGCCGCCTTCTGCCTGACGCGCCTGCTGTTCGGCCAGCACATCGCCCGGGGTAAAGCGCAGGGCCGCATTGGGCACGCGCAGCACATTGCGTTTCTCTTCCAGAATAATGTCGGCATTGGCCGTCATACCCGGCAGCAGCCGCTCGCCCGGATTGTCGGCCTCGACCACGACCGTATAGGCGACGACGCTCGACTCCGTGGTCGGCAGCACCCGGATCTGGGTGACCTGTCCGGTGAAATTGTCGTCGGCAAAGGCATCGACGGTGAAGCGCACCGGCTGGCCGACCCGGACCGAGCCGATATCGGCCTCGTCGACGGTGACCAGCGCCTGCACCCGCGACAGATCCTGGGCCAGGGTGAACAGGACGGCGACGTTCAGCCCCGAGGCGACAGTCTGACCGGGCTCGATCTGGCGGTCGATGACGATGCCGTCGATGGGGGCGGTGATGGTGGTCCGGCCCAGCGTCGCCTGATTGGCACGCAACTGGGCCTGTTGCTGCCGCACCTGGGCGCGGGCGCTCTGCTCATTGGCGCGGGCCGTCCGCAGCGACGCCTCGGCCGTGTCGAGCGCGGCCTGGGCGATGATCTGGCGGTCGAACAGGAATTTCTGGCGGTCATACTCGGCCTGGGCCAGGGCGACCTGGGCCTCAGCCTGGGCGATCCCGGCCTGGGCAGAGACGATCGCGGCCTGCGACTGCTCGACCGAGGAGCGCTGGTTCTGCGGATCCAGCCGGGCCAGAACCTGTCCGCGCCGGACCCGGTCATTGTAATCGACCAGCACATCGGTCACCTGACCGGAAATCTGCGAGCCGACCTCGACGGTGACCAGGGCCTCCAGCGTACCCGAGGCCGAGACACTGCGCACGATCTCACCGGTGCGCACCGCTTCGGTACGGTAGGGATCGGCATCGCTGCCGCCGCGCAGGAAGAAGAACCAGACCGCCACGGCGACCAGCAGGACGCCGACACCGCCGATGATCCAGCCGCGGCGGTTCCGCCTGCGCGGACGGGGTTTGGACGGGGCCGGGCCGGTCGATAGGGTCGAGGTCATGCGGATCGGGTCTCATCGGTCAGTGGGCGCCGGCCGGGGGGCGGGACGTGTAGGCTTAACGCCGGCATCCGGCGTTTCCGTCGCACGTTCAGCACCAAACTGGCTGAACCGCTGATGAAGGGGCCCTGTCCCGGCTTCGCCCGGCCGCAACCCTTGACCCGGGGGCCTCCCGCGCGTAGAAGGCGCCACCTTCGAGACGGGCCCCGGTCCGGACCGGACGTGACAATCGAGATTGAACGGGCTGTGCCCGCCGGAACGTCCATAGCGCGCGTTCCGGCTTTTGCGTTTGTCGTGACCGGGTGGCCCTGCCGCCTCGAACCAAACCCGGGACGCCTTCACGGGCGCTCCAAAAAGAAGGCCATGAGGGGCGCACCGGCCGACAGGCACACGCTCCCGCGATTTGAAAAAGAGAGACGCGTTCGAATGCCCACGATCAACCAGCTGATCCGCAAGCCCCGTCAGCCCAAGGTGGCCCGGAACAAGGTTCCCGCCCTGAAGGGTTGCCGCCAGCGCCGCGGCGTCTGCACCCGCGTGTACACCACCACCCCGAAGAAGCCGAACTCGGCTCTGCGTAAGGTCGCCAAGGTGCGCCTGACCTCGGGCATCGAGGCGGTGTGCTATATCCCCGGTGAAGGCCACAATCTGCAGGAGCACTCGGTGGTGCTGATCCGCGGCGGCCGCGTGAAGGACCTTCCGGGCGTTCGCTATCACATCCTGCGCGGCGTGCTCGACACGCAAGGCGTCAAGGACCGCAAGCAGCGCCGTTCGCACTACGGCGCCAAGCGTCCGAAGTAAGCCTTCGCGCACCCGAATATACGCCCGGCTGAGGCCGGCCCCCAGACAACCAAGAAGAGCAAGCCATGTCCCGTCGTCACCGCGCCCAGAAGCGCGAAGTCCTGCCGGATCCCAAGTTCGGCGACCTGATCGTCACCAAGTTCA
>JAHJYN010000298.1 GCA_018826885.1 Alphaproteobacteria bacterium
CCCAGCACCCGTTGTCGCCCAGTCATATAGGGCGCGGCGATCACAGAGGAACCCGAAAGTGAAAACAGTCGCGTCTCGGCGCCGATAAAAATGCGTACCCCCTGGGCCTCGGACACGCCGTCCAGCAGGCCGATCAGCTGTTCCTTCTGCTCCAGATCGTCGAACAGCACCCGCACCCGGTCCAGGTCCTCCAGGGCCTCGCGGTCCTGCAACAGATTGGCCCGACCCCGGACGATCAGCGAGCGCGGCCCTGCCGCCCCGGACCAGGCCGCCATGCCGTCCTCGACCAGCCGTGCGGCGGCCGCATCCAGCGCCTGCCGCGCCGAATTCAGTTCCTGGCTCATCTCCCCCCGGGCCTCGGTCAGCGAGCGTCCCTTCAGCCGGGCATTCAGGAAGTTCGACGCCTCTTGCAGGGTCGAGGGGGTCATGCCCGGCCCCATGGGCATCAGCCGGTTTTCGACCTGCCCGTCCTCGGCCACCAGAATGGCCAGCGCCTGATCATGGCCCAGCGCCACGAACTCCACGTGCTTGATGCCCGTGTCGCGCACCGGGCTGGCGACAATCCCGGCCCCGCCCGCCAGCCCCGACAACAGGGACGACGCCTCGTTCAGGGCCTGATCGAAATCCACACGCCCGCCCTGACGACCCAGACCCGCCAGCCGCGCATCGATCTCGCGCCGC
Source organism: Alphaproteobacteria bacterium (assembly GCA_018826885.1). Classification (GTDB taxonomy): domain Bacteria; phylum Pseudomonadota; class Alphaproteobacteria; order Caulobacterales; family Caulobacteraceae; genus Brevundimonas. The sequence continues at coordinate 682 of JAHJYN010000298.1, forward strand.
TCCTCGGTGCCGACGTCGCCGATCTCCAGCAGGCCATCGACGAACAGGCGCAGGCCCGCATGCGTCGGCACCCGCCCGGACGAGGTGTGCGGCGACGCCAGCAGGCCGGCCAGCGTCAGGTCCTGCATGGTGTTGCGGATCGAGGCCGGCGACAGGGCGATGGTCCCGCGCGACAGGGTCCGCGACCCGACCGGCTCTCCCGTCTCCAGATAGGTCTCGACGATACTGCGGAAAATGTCGCGCGCGCGGGCGTCCAGCGTGGTCAGCGACGGCGAAGGATGAAACGGCGTGGTGATCACCGGCGCGCCTCCCATGCCGTGCGTTCGATCCGGTGGACCAGACAGTCGTCCTCGTCGTTGAACAGGCGGCGGCCGACCGGCACAAACCCCAGCCGCTGATAGAAGCGGTGCGCGTCGGCATTCGAGTTCAGCGGATCGATGACCACGGCATGGACGGCTGGATCGGCGAAGCACAGGTCCAGCGCCTGCTGCATCATATGCGTCCCGAACCCCCTGCCCAGAGCGTCCGCAGGCCCGATCCAGATGTCCAGTGCCCGCAAGCCCGGTTCGATATCGCCCCAATATCCGGTGGGTTCGAGATGCGGATCGATCACCTGCAGCGCGCCGATTGGCTGCCCCTCTGCCTCCGCGATCAGATAGAAGCTGACCGACGACGGATCGGCCAGTTCCGCGTCCCAGTCTGCATCGGTAAAGGCGGTCGAGGCCTCCGGGTCATCGGTGACCGCGCGGATCACATGGGGCTCTTCATCCCAGCGTCGCAGCAGGTCGGCATCGGCCGGCGTGGCAGGACGCAGCCGCAGAGTATCCGGAGACGGGGAGCGGGACAGGGTCACGCTTTCAGGATAAGCACGCCCGCGACCCCATCCAATACGCAAAAGAGACATCATGCGCCCTTCCGACCGTTCGCCCGACCAGCTTCGCCCCGTGACCCTTGAAACCGGCGTCAATCGCTATGCCGAAGGTTCGTGTCTGGTGTCGTTCGGCCAGACGAAGGTGCTGGTCACCGCCTCGGTCGAGGAGCACCTGCCGCCCTGGCTGCGCGGCAAGGGTCAGGGCTGGGTGACGGCCGAATACGGCATGCTGCCCCGCGCCACCCACACGCGGGGCCGCCGCGAGGCCGCCTCGGGCAAGCAGTCGGGCCGGACCCAGGAAATCCAGCGCCTGATCGGGCGCAGCCTGCGCGCTGTCGTGGATCTGAAGGCCCTGGGCGAGCGTCAGGTCACCCTCGACTGCGACGTCATCCAGGCCGACGGCGGCACCCGCACGGCGGCCATCACCGGCGCCTGGGTCGCCCTGGCCTCGGCGCTCGACTATCTGCGCGAGGAAGGGGTGCTCAAGACCGATCCCCTGACCGATCAGGTGGCGGCCATCTCATGCGGCGTGTTCAAGGACAGCCCGGTTCTGGACCTTGATTACGAAGAGGATTCCAGCGCCGAGGCCGATTCCAACTTCGTCCTGACCGGATCCGGCAGCATCGTCGAAATCCAGGCGACGGGCGAGAAGCGGGGCTTCAGCCGCGCGGAGTTTGATCGCCTGTTCGCGCTGGCGCACGGCGGTTGCGAGACGCTTTTCGCCCTTCAGCGTCAGGCGATCGGCCGCTGAGCCGCCCCAGATCCGAGACGTCGCGCACACTGGCCCGCACCGGGGTGATGGGCCGCTGACCGGGGGACGGTTCGGGCAGGCGCGCCCGGTCCAGCACCGCCTCCAGCGTCGCC
>JAHJYN010000299.1 GCA_018826885.1 Alphaproteobacteria bacterium
GCACCATCGAATTCCTGTGGGAGGACGGCGAGTTCTTCTTCATCGAGATGAACACCCGCCTGCAGGTCGAGCATCCGGTGACGGAAATGATCACCGGCGTCGATCTGGTTCGCGAACAGATCCGCATTGCCGCCGGAGAGCCGCTCAGCTTCCGGCAGGAAGACGTGTGCTTTACCGGCCATGCCATCGAATGTCGCATCAATGCCGAGAACGCCGAGACCTTCACCCCCTCGCCCGGCACCATCACCGACTATCACGCGCCCGGCGGCCTCGGCGTGCGCATGGATAGCGCCATCTATGCCGGCTATACGATCCCGCCCTATTACGACAGCCTGATTGGCAAGCTGATCGTGCACGGTCGCGACCGCGAGGCCTGTCTGGCGCGGCTGAAGCGCAGCCTGAACGAGATGGTCGTCGGCGGCATCGACACCACCATTCCCCTGTTCCAGAAACTGTTGAACGAGCCCGATATCCTGTCCGGCGATTACGACATCCACTGGCTCGAAAACTGGGCCAAGCGCCAGAAGGGGCCGGCCAGCTGAGCGAGGGCCTCACCTCGGCCATCGATTCCGAGGCGCTGACCGCCGACTATCTCCTGCATGCCTATCGCCACGGGGCCTTTCCCATGGCCGACAGCCGGGACAGCGAGGATCTGGTGATGGTGCGCCCGCACTTTCGCGGGATCATCCCGCTGGACCGGTTCCATGTACCGACCCGTCTGGCCAGAACCGTGCGCACAACCGATCTGGAGGTGCGGGTCGACACAGACTTTCCGCAGGTAATCGCGGGGTGCGCCGCCCTGATCCGCGACCGCTGGGACACCTGGATCAACCGGCCCATCCAGAAGGCCTATACGGACCTGTACGAGCGCGGCCATGCTCACAGCGTCGAATGCTGGGCGGGTGCTGCGCTGATCGGTGGCCTGTATGGCGTGCAGATCGGCGGCGCATTTTTCGGCGAGAGCATGTTCACCCGACAGCGCGATGCCTCGAAGGTCGCCCTGGTGCATCTGGTGGCGCGCCTGAACCGGTCAGGCTTCAGCCTGCTGGACGCTCAGTTCGTCAACGATCACCTGAAGCAGTTCAACATCGTCGACGCCCCGCACCGGCTTTACATGCGGGCGCTGCAGCCGGCGTTGGAGCGGACGCCCGACATGGCGGCATTCAAGGCGGAGATGACAGGTCAGAAGGCCCTGGACTATGCGCGGCAGTCGACCAGCCAGGCGTCATAGACGGGGTGTTCCAGCACGCCCAGCCCCGGCGATGACGCGAACATCCACCCCCGGAACAGCTGGCGCGGCTCGGCCCCGGTGATCACGCCGCGTGGCTGCAGGCTGATTTCCAGATAGCCGGCGGCTTCCTGATCGCGCTCTTCCTCGGCCGACACCTCGCAGGCGCGGACGGTGAAGATCAGTTCGCGCTTGAAGGCGACCGGGCGCCCCCCGACCTCGACCTCAAAGCGGATGGATTCCGCCGTGACCTTGTCGACCGCCTGGACCACCGCGACGCGGCGACGCTGGCGCGGGGGCGGCGGCCCCTCGGGTTCAGTCGGGGCCTCGACGACCTCGACCGCTTCTTCCTCTTCCTCTTCCTCGACGACCGGCGCGATCTCGTTCAGCGGCGCATTGCTCCCGGCCCGGTTCAGGGCGGCCGTCGTTTCCTCAGGGGTCGAGGGCACAGGGACCGGCGCGTTCGGGGCCGGCTGGGCATTGGGCGCGGTCTCGGTCGGGCCGAGGCTGTTGGTCGGTGCAGGATCCTGAGCCGGCGCCGGATTGGCCGGCGGGTCCTGAATCGGGCGCGCGTCCAGCGGACGGTCATTGAGCGCAGCGGTCACACCGACCCCGCCCACCGCCATGGTGGCGGCCACAACCAGTCCCAGGATGCGGGCCGGGCGCTTCATTCGGGCTTCCACGCCTCATAGTCGCCGGTCGCGGCGGGGCGGCGGCCTTCGGTCAGGACCGAGCCCGGCGGACGCCAGGCCAGCGGCGTGCCGCTCATATTGGGCAGGTGGTCCTTTTCCCAGCTCTGGCGGTGCAGGGCATCCTCGGTCGGCGGCTCGTCAAAGGTATAGTGCAGCCAGCCGTGCCAGTCGGGCGACACCTTGGTCGCCTCGGCATAGCCCTCATAGATCACCCAGCGCCGGTGCCGCCCGTCATAGCTCTGGGTGTCGCGCGATTCGTAATAGCGGTTGCCCAGGGCGTCCGTACCGACCAGACGACCGCGCTTGGCCACTGTGAACAGCGTGCCGATCGTCGCACCACTCCACCAAGAAAACAGTTTGGCCAGCACGTCAGGAAACCCAGTCATGTCAAAGGGCGCGGACCTGTGCGCGCCGATATGACATCATACGAACCGCCGCCGGGCACGTCCAGCGATGGATCGTCCCATGCGCGGCTCTGCTGCGGCGTGATTCTTGCATGGACGCTGTCGATCGATCACCGCCTGGGACGCCCTTGATGACCCGACCTTTCCTCGCCACCGCCCTCGGGCTGTCCGCCGTCGTTCTGGTGCTGGCGGCCGCCCTGCCCGAACCGGCCCTGGCCCAGAACGCCAGCCAGATCGCGCGGGTCAGGGCGGGCCAGAGCTGCCCGGGCTGCAACCTGTTCCAGGGTGACTTTTCCTACACGGAGGCGCGCGGTCTGAACCTGTCCGGGGCGCGGCTGCGTCAGGCGAACCTCAGCCTGTCGGTGATGAACCGGACGCGCTTCACCAATGCGGACCTGCGCGATGTCGACGCCTATGGGGCCGTGTTTTCCAGCGCCCGATTCGGCGGGGCCAATCTGACCAACGCCAGTTTCGTCGGGACCTTTCTGGAAGGCGCCGACTTCTCCGGAGCCCGACTGGACGGGGTGAATTTCTCCGGCGCACAGATGCAGGGCGCTACCGGACTGACCCAGCGCCAGCTGGACCGGGCCTGCGGAGACGCCGCCACCCGCCTGCCCGGATCGCTTCGCATTCCCGCCTGCTGAGGGTCTCCATCCTTACGGCGAATTAAGTAGGGATTTGTGGGCAATGACGGCATGGAGAAGGCGTGAAAAGTCTTGTGATCCCCTTTGCGAAGCCTGAGCCGAGCGGTCGGACCGCCCTGGTCGGACTGGCCCTGTTGACGGCCCTCGTCGCCACGACGGCGCGCGCCGGGGACACCGATGCCCACACGGACCGTCAGGAGTCGCGCTTCACGCGACAGATCCAGGACGTGCTGCCGGTCCAGGACGGCACCTTCCAGATTTACCCGCAGGATCCGGACGTCGCCCGCGTGGTTTCGCTGGGCGGCACCTGCCATCGCTGCGAGCTGTCCGGCCGCAACCTGTCCGGCGCCACCTTTACGGCCGCCACCTTCATTGGCGCCACTCTGGTGGAAACGGACCTGCGCGGGTCCGAACTGGTCGGCTCGAACTTCTCGGGCGCCGACTTCACCCGGGCCGACCTTCGCGGGGCCACGCTGGTCGCCGCCAACTTCACAGGTGCGGTCTTCACCGACGCGCGCCTCGACGGGGTCGAGGGCCTCGGGTCGGTGTTTGTCCGGGCCGACATGTCCGGGGCCAATCTGTCCGGTGCGGCCTTGGGCGGTGCCAATATGAACGGCGCCATTCTGGTGCGGGCCAATCTGAGCGGGGCCGAGCTGTTCGGCGTCACCCTGGCCAATGTGAATGCGCGCGGGGCCGATTTCCGCAATGCCGAGGTCACGGCCTCAAACCTGTCGAACGGCAACTTCGCCGGGGCAAATTTCCGCGGCGCGGAGTTGAACGGGGCGCGACTGACCGGCGGATCGTTCTCGCGGGCCGACTTCACCGGCGCCTCGCTGGACCGGACCGATATTCGCGGCACCGACCTCAGCCTGTCGCGCGGCCTGACCCAGTCCCAGATCAGCGAAGCCTGTGCCGACTCCTCGACCCGCCTGCCGGGCGGCTTGACCGGACGCAGCTGCCGCAACCTGTCGCGGGTCCAGCCCCCGGCCGCGCCCCGGCCGCCGGCCCCGCCCCGTGTGGTGGTCGCGGGGCGCTAGGCCCGGACATCAGACCTTGATCGGCGGTGCCGTGCGGATGTGGACGTCCTTGAGCTGACGCTCGGCCGCCTCGGTCGGGGCGTTCATCAGCAGATCCTCGCCCTGCTGGTTCAGCGGGAAGGCGATGACCTCGCGGATGGCCGTCTGATTGGCCAGCAGCATGACGATGCGGTCGATGCCAGGCGCCAGACCCCCGTGCGGCGGCGCGCCGTAGCGGAAGGCGTTCAGCATGCCGCCGAACTGATCCTCGACCACCGAGGCGTCGTAGCCGGCGATCTCGAAGGCCTTGAGCATGATCTCGGCCTTGTGGTTCCGGATCGCACCCGAGCACAGCTCATAGCCGTTGCAGACGATGTCGTACTGATAGGCGCGGATGGTCAGGGGGTCCTGGGTCTCCAGCGCCTCCAGCCCGCCCTGAGGCATGGAGAAGGGGTTGTGGCTGAAGTCGACCTTCTTCTCTTCCTCGGACCATTCGAACATCGGGAAGTCGACGATCCAGCAGAATTTGAACTGGGCCTCGTCGATCAGCTTCAGCTCGGTGCCGACGCGGGTGCGGGCCAGACCGGCGAATTTGGCGAAGGTGGCGGGCAGGCCAGCGGCGAAGAAGGCGGCGTCGCCCTTGCCCAGACCCAGAGCGGTCATCAGGGCTTCGGTCGGCTCCTGACCGAGGTTCTTGGCGATCGGGCCACCCCAGGCCTGCTGGTCATCGGACCAGAAGATATAGCCGAGGCCCGGCTGGCCCTCGCCCTGGGCCCAGCTGTTCATGCGGTCGCAGAAGGCGCGCGAGCCGCCGGTCGGCGCCGGGATGGCCCAGACGGCGTTCTTGTCGTCCGCACCGAGAATCTTGTTGAACAGGCCAAAGCCGCCGTCGCGGAAGTGGTCGGACACGTCCTGCATCTTGATGGGGTTGCGGGTGTCCGGCTTGTCGGTGCCGTACCACTTCATCGACTGCTCATAGGTCAGCCGCTCGAAGCCCTTGTGCTCCAGCGTCTGGCCGAAGTCGTTGGTGAAGGTCTGGGGCCGGTCGATGGGCGACACCGGCTTGCCGTCGGCGAACTCCTCGAACACGCCGTGCATGACGGGTTCGATGGCCGCGAAGACGTCCTCCTGGGTGACGAAGCTCATCTCGACGTCGAGCTGGTAGAATTCCAGCGAACGGTCGGCGCGCAGGTCCTCGTCGCGGAAACAGGGGGCGATCTGGAAATAGCGGTCGAAGCCCGAGACCATCAGCAGCTGTTTGAACTGCTGCGGCGCCTGCGGCAGCGCATAGAATTTGCCGGGATGCAGGCGCGACGGCACCAGGAAGTCGCGCGCGCCCTCAGGCGACGAGGCCGTCAGGATGGGCGTCTGATACTCAAGGAAGCCCTGATCGACCATCCGGCGCCGGATCGAGCTGATCACCTTCGAGCGCAGGACGATGTTCCTGTGCAGGGTCTCGCGGCGCAGATCGAGATAGCGGTGCTTGAGGCGCAGCTCCTCAGGGTATTCCGGCTCGCCGAAGACCGGCAGGGGCAGTTCGGCGGCCTCGGACAGCACCTCGACGGCCTTGACCTGCAGCTCGACCTGACCGGTCGGCAGGGTCGCATTGACGGTCTCGGGCGAGCGGGCCACGACCTCGCCGTCCACGCGGATGACGCTCTCGGCCCGCAGCCGCTCGACGGCTTCAAAGCCCGGCGTCTCGGGGTGCAGCACCAGCTGGGTCAGGCCGTAGTGGTCGCGCAGGTCGATGAACAGCAGGCCGCCGTGGTCGCGCTTGCGGTGGACCCAGCCCGACAGACGGACCGTCTTGCCCGCGTCGTCGCCGCGCAGCGCGCCGCAGGTGTGGGTGCGATAGAGATGCGTCTCGGCCATGGGTCTGGATCGGTCGTCAAAAGGGGAGAATTCGGGAGGGCGGAAGGGCGCATTATCGCCGCTGAAAGTCAAGCGTGCGGGTGCCCTGCGGTGCGGCACACCGCCCCTCGCAAGGGGCTTTTCGCGGTCGTTACAATGTAGCATAGGGGAGTCGTGACGCGCGAACCGACCGATGAGATCAGCCTGGCGCGGGCGCTGGCCATTCTGGCCGCGACCTTCGCCATCGTGTTCGCCAGCCTGCTGCCCTCCGCCGTCGCCGCCTCGGCCGCCACCGACACCCCGGTCCAGCTGTGTTCGGGCCAGATCGTCCGCGTCGCC
>JAHJYN010000300.1 GCA_018826885.1 Alphaproteobacteria bacterium
CGCGACATCAGCGCCCCCTACGAACCCCATCCGGCGGTCGAGGCCGCCTGGCTGACGGTCTACCGCGAGTCCGAACGCTACTGGGCCCTCTACCAGCTGGCCGAGAAGCTGGTCGATCTGGACGACGCCCTGCTGACCTGGCGGCACAAGCATGTCGTGACCGTCGAGCGCATCATCGGCCGCAAGACCGGCACCGGTGGTACCGACGGCGTCGGCTATCTGACCGAGACGCTCAAGCGCCGCTGTTTCCCCGAGCTCTGGTCCCTGCGCACCCGTTTGTGATCCGCCGGCGGCAACCCGCCGTCCCGTCCACGCATTTTCCCTCCAAGGGAGAGGTGTTGGAACAGGAGGTCACCATGGCCCGACTGGATATCACCGAGACAGACCGCCGCGATCACCGGCATGACATCGGCGTCCTCAACCGCCTCATCGAGGTCACACTCGACAGTGCCGAAGGCTACCGCGACGCTGCCCGGGACAGCGACGATCCCGGCCGCAAGCTGGCCTACGGGCGCCGGGTCGAACAGCGCGATGCCGTCGCCCGGTCCCTGCAGCAGGCCCTCCGGGACATGGGCGGCCAGCCCGGGGACAGCGGCTCCCTGCTGGGCAAGGCGCACCGCGCCTTCATGGACGTGAAACACGCCCTGCTGCGCGACGATGACACCCTCGACGGGTCTATCCGCAACGGCGAGTCCTGGCTGATCGACACCTGGGAAGTCGCCCTCAACGACCCGGACCTGGGTCCGGCGACACGCGAGGTGCTGCGCCGGGCGTTCAATGTCATCGACCCGCATCCCGGCGACCGTGAAGCGCACCTGCTGCCGCCGCAAGACCGCCCTCGGGCCGGCGTCTGACACGCATGAAAAAGGGCTCCGGCGCAAACCGGAGCCCTTTCTGAAGTCGGGGGGTGTGGCTTACTGTTCCACAACCCATTCGCGATAGACGGCGATGATGCCGGTCAGATCGCCGTCCACTTCGCTGTCCTCGGGGATCACGCCGTTGCAGGCGATGTCTTTGAAGGTCCAGTTGTTGCTGTCGCGGGCCACGGCTTCCCAGGGCTCGTTGTCGTCAATGGCCCCCATGAAGCCGCCATTGACGTCATAGGCGGCGGCGCCCGGCGTGCGGTAGGTCGAGTTCGCACAGTTGAACTCATAGGCCATGTCCAGCCGGGCGATGCCGCTTTCGGCCACCTGGTCCGGGTGCGAACCCATGACGATGGTGATGCTGGCGGTATTGCCGGATCTGCGGACCGATCCGCCCGAGGCGATGGCCAGGGCATTGGTGTCGGCGTCGATGATGTAATAGGGCGCCGAGACCGGCGGAGCCGACTGGGCCTGGGCTGCGGAAATGCCGAAGGTGGCGGCCGCCAGGGTACCGGCAGCGAGGGCGAGGGCGAGGCGCATGATGATCTCCTGAACAGGCGTCTGGGCGGAGTCATAACCCGGCTTTTTGAAACCGAACAGAGGGCAGGCCCCACACGTCAGGTTCAGTCATGCAGGGCCGGAACGGCGACCGGGGCGCCTACTGGGTGACGATGAATTCGCGGTACTGGGTGACGATTGCCTGGACGTCGCCCTCGAGGAGGCTGTCGGCCGGGATCGTGCCGTTGCAGGCCAGGGCCATGATGGTGGCGGACGGGGCGTCAGGGTTGACCGCCTCCCAGTCGGCGTCATCCGTCAGGGCGCCCATCAGATCGCCGCCCGCGCCATACCCGGCAAAGCTCGGGGTCCTGTAGGTCGCGTTGCGACAGTTGAACTGGTACCGCATGTCGAGGCGCCCGAACCCGGTCTCGGCCAGGGTCTCGGGGGACGAGCCGGTGATTACGGTGACGCTGGCCATATTGCCGGACTTTTCCACGGTCCCTCCGGCGGCAACGATCAGCGCGTCCCGCGTGATGTCGATCAGATAATAGGGGCCCGAGACCACCGGGGCCTCCTGTGCGCGAGGCGCAGACACGCCGACAGTCGCGGCGGCAAGGGCGGCGGTGGCGAGAGTAACGGCGAGGCGCATGGCAGGCTCCAGGATGGCGATCCCGGCAGGTTACTCGCCGCGGCGCCGTCGGCAAGCGTCGATCTCTGACGTCTTCTGACGGAGCCCCGACAGGGCCCAGCAAAAAGGCCCCGGATCGCTCCGGGGCCTTTCGCGTCCTTGCGGACCTGTGTCTTACGCTTCGGTGTCGGGGGTCTCGGCCTTGCCGGTTTCCGGCACGGCGACGCCCTTGGCCGGGCGCACCGTCTGGCGCTCGGCGATCCGGGCCGACTTGCCGCGACGATCGCGCAGATAATAGAGCTTGGCACGCCGCACGACGCCGCGACGCTTGACCTCGATGGATTCGATGTTCGGCGACAGGATCGGGAATTTCCGCTCCACGCCTTCGCCGAAGCTGATCTTGCGGACCGTGAAGGTCTCGTTCACGCCGCCACCCGAGCGGGCGATGCAGACGCCTTCAAAGGCCTGGACGCGTTCGCGCTCGCCTTCCTTGATCCGCACATTGACGCGCAGGGTGTCGCCGGGCTGGAAAACCGGGATCTCACGGGTTTCGAGCAGGCGGGCTTTTTCTTCGGCAGCGAGCTGCTGGACGATATTCATGGTCACTCTCCGTCGGGCTTTGCGCCCTTTAGCTGTCAATTGGCGAGGGTATCAGCCTCGCGGGGTGGTCTTGTCCGCAAAGGCGGCCCACAGATCGGGACGCCGCTCACGGGTGGTCTTCTCCCTTTGCTCCTCGCGCCACCGTGCGACCTTTTGATGGTCGCCCGACAGCAGGACCTCGGGAATGTCGTGCCCCTCGAACGTCCGCGGCCTCGTGTACTGCGGATGCTCCAGAAGCCCGTCCTCGAAACTCTCACTCTCCAGACTGGCCGCCTGGCCGAGGACGCCGGGCAACAGTCTCACGCACGCCTCGATCGCCACCATCGCCGCCGCCTCGCCACCGGCCAGGACCGCGTCGCCGACGGCGACCTCCTCGAACCCGCGCGCGTCGAGCACGCGCTGGTCCACCCCCTCGAACCGGCCGCACAGCACGACAAGACCGTCGGCTGTGGCCCAGTCCTTCACACGCGCCTGGGTCAGGGGCCGACCCCGGGCACTCATGTACAGAAGGGGTCGTTTCGGGACATCCAGACTGTCGAGAGCCCGGGCGACCACATCGGCCTTCAGCACAGCTCCGGGGCCGCCACCCGCAGGGGTGTCGTCCAGGAAGCCGCGCCTATCGTCGCTAAAGGCCCGGATGTCAACCGTTTCAAGGCTCCACAGCCCCCGCTCACGCCACGCCGTGCCGATCAGCGACACGCCGAGCGGGCCCGGAAACGCCTCCGGAAACATGGTCAGAACGGTAACGGGGTAAGGCATGGGGTCAGTCTACCGGTACGGGGTCACAGCGTTCCACTGTCCATCCAGCGAAGCCGGAGCGGACCCGGCAGTGCCAGGACCAAAGTTTGTTTGGGGCTTGGAAACGGCCGGTCTGAACAATGGCACCGCCCGAATCGTAAGCAGGTCTTCCAACGCTGACGCTTGACCGGGGAGCATATGGCAGGGTTTCGGGATCGTAGAGAACGGGCGGGGCCATGCCGTACCGTGACCATTCGCACTGCAAGTCGTGGTCGCCATCCAGAGAGACTAGAGGTTCTCTGCGCGCGTCAGCGTCGAACTGGTGATGCTCTCTCAGCACTGCTGCGATCACGGCACAGTCGTTGCCATTCGCGGCAGGTAACGGGCCGTCGGAGGCAGGCGCGGTCGCGCACCCCGGCAAGGCGACGGCGGCGCAGAGGGCAAGCGCTTTCATCCTTTTACCCCCCACGCATCCCGCTGATGGTGCGGTTGGGGGCGATGTCTTCGGCCGAGGTGATCAGGTGCAGCAGGGCAGGCACGCCCCGTTCACGCGCTTCACGCCGCACCGTCTCCAGCGCCTCCGGGAAGGCTTCGGTCGTCTCGCAGCGGATGCCGAAAGCCCCGAACGCCTCGGCCCATTTGACGAAGTCGGGGTTCTTCAGGTCGGTGGCGATCACCCGTTCCGCACCGGGGTAATGCCCCTCCTGGTGCATGCGGATGGTGCCATAGGTCGAGTTGTCGACCACGATCACCACGGGGTTCAGCCCGTGCTGGACGGCGGTGGCCATCTCCTGCCCGGTCATCATGAAGTCGCCGTCGCCGGCCACGCAGACCACTTCGTGGTCCGGGTGGACCGCCTTGGCCGCCAGCGCCGCCGGCCAGCCATAGCCCATGGCGCCGGACGTCGGGGCCAGCTGGGTCCGGCAGGCCCGATGCCGGTAAAACCGGTGCAGCCAGGCGGCAAAGTTCCCCGCGCCATTGGTGATGATGGCATCGGCGGGCATGACCTCGCCCAGATGCTTCATGCACAGGCTCATATTGACCGCGCCGGTCACCTCGATCGGGGTTGAAAAGGCCTCAAAATCGGCATGGGCGGCCTCGCCCAGATCGTGCCAGGTGCGGCCCGGCTCCAGCTGCGACAGGGCCAGCGCCGCCAGACTGTTGTCGGCCACGGCAGACGTC
>JAHJYN010000301.1 GCA_018826885.1 Alphaproteobacteria bacterium
CCGGTCAGGCCCTCGCGGCTGTGCAGATACTTCTTGGACAGCTGGCTCATGGCCTCGGAGATCGGCTCGCCCAGATGGAAGTAGCGGTAGAAGACGGCCATCAGACCGGCCCGGTCGGCGCCGGACTTGCAGTGGATCAGGACCGGGTATTCGATGGTCTGGAACAGGGCTTTGGCCCGGTGCACCCGGTCGGGGCCCGGCACGTCGCGCGAGTCCAGCGGCGCATCGATCAGGGTCAGGCCCAGCCGTTCGCAGGCGTCCTTCTCGAGCCAGTAGTAGGCCTCGTCCCGCGCGCCGCGCAGGTTGATGACGGTCTTGATGCCCTTCGCCTTCCAGCCCGCCAGCTGGCGCGGTGAGGGCTGGTTGGTGCGCACCAGATCGGGACCCAGCCAGTGGGCGTTCGAAAAGGCCACGCGCAGGAAGGCATGGTCCTCGAGCCAATAGGACAGGTGGGTCTTGAAGCGGCCCAGGCGCGTGGACAGATCATGGCGCGACATGGGGGGCAGATAGCCTTTCGCCGGGAAAGGCATCAATGCAATTCCGCCAGACGCTTGACTTGCCGCGGGCATCAGACGACCGAGAGGACATGTCCGCGTCCGACGCATCCTCCAGACCTGCCCGCCCGCTGCTGGGCCGGATCTGGCGTGACTATCTGTCCCGGCACAAGGCCGCGCTGGGCCTGTCGATGCTGTGTGCGGCGGTGGTCGGGATCATGGCGGCGACGGTGCTGCAGCTGCTGGAGCCGGCCATCGACGGCCTGTTCCTCGGCAAGGCCGTGACCATCTGGGGTGTGATCACCGTGCCCCCCGGACGGGCGCAGGTGTGGATCCCCCTGATCATCATAGGCGCGGGCCTGATCTGGACGGTGGCGGCGCTGGGACAGGCGGCGCTGGTCAACCGGCTGGGCCACGGCATCGTCGGCGACATCCAGATCAAGCTGTTCGGAGCGATGATCCGGGCCGATCTGGCGCGGCTGCGGGCGCAGCACTCGGGCGGCTTTGTCTCGTCGGTGCTGTTCGACGCCAATCTGGTGCGGGAAGCCTTCACCAACGGCATGGTCAACTATACCCAGCATGCGCTGACCCTGATCGCGGTGATCGCCTATATGGCCTGGAGCGACTGGCGGCTGACGCTGATCGTGCTGCTGGGGGCGCCGCTGATCGCCCTGGTCATCCGCCGGTTCGGCAAGCGGATGAAGAAGGCCACGACCGGCGCCATGGTCGAGACCGGCAATCTGTCGACCGCCCTGATGGAGAATCTGGACGGCGTCCGCCTGATCAAGATCGAGAACCGCGAGGACGCCGAACAGGCCCGCGTGGGCGAGGTCGTGGGGCGGCGCCAGCGCCATGTGATCAAGAGCGCCGATGCCCGCGCCTTTGCCGGGCCGATGTCGAATCTGGTGGCGATGATCGTGGTCGCCGCCGTCATGGCCTATGCCGGCTGGCAGGCGCGCGACGGGGCGATGACGGTCGGGGCCTTTGCCGCCTATATCGGCCTGCTGATGGCGGCCGGGCAGTCGCTGCGTCAGGTGACCAATCTGCAGACCGTCATGTCCGAGGGCCTGACCGCCGCCGACCGGCTGTTCAGCGCGCTGGATATCCAGCCCGAGATCCGCGAGGCGCCGGATGCCGCCCCCCTGCCGCACGGGCCGGTGATGGTGGCGCTGGAAGGGGTGTCCTTTGCCTATGGCCCGCTGAGCGAGGGCAGCGCCCCGACCCTGTCCGACGTCGAGCTGGTGGTGCGCCCCGGCGAGACGGTGGCGCTGGTCGGCCCGTCGGGCGGGGGCAAGAGCACCATCCTGAGCCTGCTGCCGCGCTTCTATGACGTCACGGCGGGCCGGGTGACGATCAATGGCCGCGACATCCGCGAGCTGAAGCTGACCGATCTGCGCGACCGGATTGCGCTGGTGACGCAGGAGCCCTTCCTGTTCGACGACACCCTGGCGGCCAATATCGCCTATGGCCGGCCGGGCGCGACCCAGGATCAGATCGAGGATGCGGCCCGGGCGGCGGCGGCGCATGAATTCATCACCGCCCTGCCCGATGGCTATCAGACCCGGGCGGGCGAAGCGGGCCTGCGCCTGTCGGGCGGCCAGCGGCAGCGGGTGGCGATCGCCCGGGCCTTCCTGAAGGATGCGCCGATCCTGCTGCTGGATGAGGCGACCAGTGCGCTGGACACCGAGAGCGAGGCGCTGGTGCAGGCGGCTCTGGAGCGGCTGATGGAAGGCCGCGCCACCCTGATGATCGCCCACCGGCTGTCGACGGTGCAGAACGCCGACCGCATCTATGTGATCTCGGCCGGGCGGGTGGTGGAACAGGGCCGCCACACCGATCTGGTGGCGCAGAAGGGCCTCTATTCGCGGCTGGCGCGCAGTCAGGCGCTGGACGGACAGCCCGCCGGAGTGTCGGCATGAGGCCATTGCGCAATCCCCTGATCCAGAAGACGGTCGCCTGGTTGCTCTCGCAGTGGATGGCCTTCTGCTACGCCACCCTGCGCTGGCAGCGCGAGAATGAGGGCGTCGCCGAGGAGGTCTGGGACCAAGGCGGCGGGGTGCTGGCCGTCTTCTGGCATTCGCGCATCGCCCTTTCCCCCGCCAGCTGGCCGCTCGAGCGGGCGCAACCGACCAAGGCTCTGATCTCGCTGTCGCCCGACGGCCAGTTCATCACCCGGGCCATGGCGCGGCTGGGCTTTCCCGCCATCCGCGGGTCCTCGGCCAACAAGGACAAGCGCCAGCAGGCCAAGGGCGGCACCCAGGCGCTGCGCGACGGCCTGAGACAACTGAAGACGGGCGGGCTGGCGATCACGCCGGACGGGCCGCGCGGACCGGCCAATGTCATGGCGCCCGGCCTGCCGACGCTTGCCCGGATGTCGGGGGCGCCCGTGCTGCTGATCGGGGTGTCGTGCAATCCGGCCATCCGGCTGAACAGCTGGGACCGGGCGGTGCTGCCGCTGCCGTTCGGCAAGGGGGCGGTGGTCTGGGACCGGGTGGACTGGCCCGAAGACGGCGACATGGAAGAGGTGACCGCCGACTGGACCGACCGGCTGAACGCCGTCGAGGCGCGCGCCGACCGCCTGACGGGTTTGAGCAGGGACCCGGCGTGAGCCTGGTGCTCGGCACCTATCGGCTGCTGACCCGGGGGCTGGAGCCACTGGCGCCGCGCCTGCTGGCGTACCGGGCAAGGAAGGGCAAGGAAGACCCCGCGCGCGTTGATGAGCGACTGGGCCAGGCCGGGGTCGGGCGACCCCCCGGGTCGCTGGTCTGGATGCATGCGATCAGCGTGGGCGAGAGCCTGTCGCTGTTGCCGGTCATCGGCCTGCTGGCCGAGCGGCGGCCTGACCTGTCGGTGCTGGTGACCACCGGCACGATCACCTCGGCCCGGATGATGGCCCAGCGCCTGCCCGAGGGGGTGATCCACCAGTACGCGCCGGTCGACACGCCGGGCGCGGTCAGCGGGTTCCTCGACCACTGGCGGCCGTCGGTGGGTCTGTTCGTCGAGAGCGAGCTGTGGCCGAACCTGATCCTTGAGGCGCAGGCGCGGGGCATTCCGCTGATGCTGGCCAGCGCGCGGATCACCGAACACAGCGCGGAGGGCTGGAAGAAGCGCCCGGCGGCGGCGCGGACGCTGCTGGATGCGTTCGCCTGCATCCTGCCGCAGGATGACGCTTCGGCGGGCCGGATCGCCGATCTGGGCGGACGGACGGACGGTCGGGTCAATCTGAAGCTGGTCGGCGCCCCCCTGCCCTTTGATCGCAAGGAATTCGACCGGCTGAGCGGGGCCATCGGCGACCGGCCCGTGGTCGTGCTGGCCAGCACCCATGAGGGCGAGGAGGCGGCGCTGGTCCAGCGGCTGCAGGCGCTGGACCCCCTGCCCTTCCTGATCGTCGTGCCACGCCACCCCGAGCGCTCGGGCACCATTCAGGCCGATATGGCGGCGTTGGGCCTGTCGGTGGCGGTCCGGTCGCGGGACGAGATGCCGGGGGCGGACACGCAGGTCTATCTGGCTGATACGCTGAACGAGATGGGCCTGTTCCTGAGGCTGGCCGAGGTGGTGGTGCTGGGCGGCGCCTTCGGTCCGCTGATCGGTCAGGGACCGGTGGGCGGGCACAATCCGCTGGAGCCCGCGCGGCTGGCGCGACCGACCCTGACCGGGTCGGACATGAGCAACTGGAGCATCGCCGGGGCCATGGTCGAGGCCGGGGGGCTGGAAATCCTGACCGACCTGTCGCAGCTGGCGCCGCGGGTGGCGGCGCTGCTGTCCGATCCGGATCAGGCGCGTCAGATCGGACGGCAGGCGGAACAGGCCGCGGCCAGTGCCGACGGCGGGCTGGAAATCCTGTGGCAGGCGATGGCGCCGCGGCTGCCCCCGGCCGGAGGCCGCCGATGAAGCTGTCGACGCCCCGCTGGTGGTACCGCCGCGACCGCAAATACGGCGTGCTGCCCCGCCTGTTACTGAGGCCGGTCTCGTGGATCTGGGCGGCGGCGACTGCGCGGCGGATGGCGCGGACGGTGCCCCATGACCCGGGCGTGCCGGTCATCTCGATCGGCAATCTGACGGTTGGCGGCTCGGGCAAGACGCCAATCGCGCTGGCGATCCTTGAACGGCTGAAAGCACGCGGCGTCGCGGCCCACGCCCTGTCGCGCGGCTATGGCGGCAGGCTTGCCGGACCCGTGCAGGTCGATCCCGCCGCCCACACGGCAGAGGATGTGGGCGACGAACCGTTGATGCTGGCGCAGGTCGCGCCCGCCTGGATCGCACGCGACCGGGCGGCGGGGGCCGACGCTGCCGTCAAATCCGGGGCCAAGGCGTTGGTGCTGGACGACGCCCACCAGAACCCCTTGCTGGCCAAGACCCTCAGCCTGGTCATCGTCGACGGTGAGACCCGCGACGAGGAATGGCCGTTCGGTGACGGGGCGGTCTTCCCGTCCGGGCCCATGCGCGAGCCGCTGGCGACGGGACTCGCCCGGGCCGATGCCGTGGTGGTGCTGATGCCTGCCGACCTGGAGACGCCCGATCCCGAGCTTCTGGCCCTGTTCGGCGGCCTGCCCGTGCTGATCGCGCGGCTGGAGCCGGCGGGTCCGCCACCGCCGGGACCGCAGATGGGCTTTGCCGGGATCGCCAAGCCGTGGAAGGTCGAGCGGTCGCTGAAGGCTGCCGGATGCGAGCTGGTGGACTTTGCGCCCTTCGCCGACCACGCCGCCTATGCCGAAGGCGAGCTGAACGCCCTTTCCGAGCGTGCGGCGGTGTTCGACGCCGGTCTGGTGACCACCGAAAAGGACTGGGTGCGCCTGCCCCCCGCCTGGCGCGACCGAGTCACCGCCTGGCCGGTGCGCGCGCGGTTTGAGGATGAGGCGGCGCTGGACGCCCTGCTGGCCCGTACCTGCGGGGGCTGAGCCCTACTCCGACCGGTAGACCACCCCGCCCTTCATGACGAAGGTGACGTGTTCCAGCACGGTGACGTCGGTGAGCGGATCGCCGCGCACGGCGATCAGGTCGGCGGGCATGCCGGGGGCGATGCGACCGGCCTGATCGGCGATGCCGAGGTGTTCGGCGGCGTTGACGGTGGCGGTCTGGATCGCCTCCAGCGGAGTCAGGCCGGCGCGGACCAGCAGGGCGAACTCCTGCGCATTGTCGCCGTGGGCAGAGACACCCGAGTCGGTGCCGAAGGCGATCCGCACGCCGCCCCGGTGGGCGCGCCCGGCCATGTCGAGCATCAGGGGACCGGCCTGCAGGGCCTTTTCCGTCTGGGCCGGGGTGAAGAAGTTGTCGGGGCCCGAGGCGACGCGGGCGACATAGTCCCCGGCCATCAGGGTCGGGACCAGCCAGGCGCCGCTGTCGCGCATCAGGCGGATCGACTCGTCATCGAGATAGGTGCCGTGCTCGATCGAATCGCCGCCGGCGCGCAGGAAGGCATTGATGCCGTCGGCGCCGTGGGCGTGGGCGGTGACGCGGCGGCCCATGCGGTGGGCGGCCTCGACGATGGCGGCCAGCTCGTCTTCGGTGAACTGCTGGCCCAGACCGGCGGCGGTGTTGGACAGGACCCCACCGGTGGCGGTGATCTTGATGATGTCGGCGCCGGCGCGGACCTGTTCGCGGACGGCCCGCATGCAATCGTCAACGCCCGAGCAGATGCTGGGCGAGGACAGGACGTGCAGGACCTCGTCGCGATAGCCGTTGGCGTCGCCGTGGCCGCCGTGGATCGAGACCGACGAGCCCGAGGCGATGATGCGCGGGCCGATGACATCGCCGCGGCGGATGGCGTCGCGCAGGGCGAAGACGGCCTCATTGGCTCCGCCCAGATCGGCGACAGTGGTGAAGCCGGCCATCAGGGTCAGTCGGGCGTGGCGGACCCCGATCATGGCCCGGTCCGAGGTCGACAGGGTGACGGCATCCAGCCGCCCGGTCGGGCTCTGCTGGCTGGTCAGGTGGACGTGGCTGTCGATCAGGCCCGGCAGGACAAAGGCGTCGCGCAGGTCGATGATCTGTCCCGGCTGGCCCTCGCCGACGAAGCCATCGCGGATTTCGACCACCCGCCCGTCGGTGATCACAACAGTTTTATCCGTGAGAATTCTGCCGGTTCCCGGGTCAGCCAGCATTCGGCCGACCTGTACGAACGTCGTTCCCCCATCGGGAGAAAGGCCAGTGGGCACCGCCCCTTGCTGTGCGAAGCTCGGCACTGTCGAAAGCAACAGCAGGCCAAGGGCCATCAGGATCGAACGCATTTCCACCTCCCCGGTACGAGGCTTGCACCATAGGCGCCTGTGAGGTTTCGCCAAGGCTCAGGTTGCTATGGCCGTATGGATTTGAAACAACCTGTCATGATCGTTGAACCGCAAGAGGGCGTCGCATGCGGATATCGAGACGAGGACTGATCCTGGGGGGCTCCGCGCTGATGGCCGGATGCTCGTCCGCCACCGCCAGCACGGTCGAGCTGGCCGCGCCGCTGGTCATGCCGGAACCGGTGCCGACCCCGGCCGTCGCGCCTGTCGTTCTGGCCGGTGACCCGGCGCCGCTCGATCCCAAGGGCATGGTGCGCAAGGAAGTGATGGACCGGGCCATGGCGGCGCTGGACATCCACCACCGCCGCATCCCGCAACGCGACCGCATGTATCTGGTCGACTTCAAGGTCCATTCGGCCGAGCCGCGCCTGTTTGAGGTCGATCTGCTGGCCGGGACGGTCACGGCCATGCGCACCAGCCACGGCCGGGGTTCTGACCCCGAGCACACCGGTGTGCCGCGCGCCTTCTCGAACACCCCCGAGAGCTTCATGTCCTCGGTCGGGTCCTATGTGACGGCAGGCCCGAACTGGGGTCCGCAACAGGGGCCGAATGTGCTGCTGGACGGGCTGGAGTATTCGAACGACAAGGCGCGCGAGCGGGCCATCATCGTGCACGGCGCCGACTATGCCGACCCGGACTTCCTGGAGCGCGAAGGCAAGCTGGGCCGGTCGTACGGCTGTTTCTCGGTCGCCCACGCGGACCTTCCGGCCCTGCGCGAGCGGATGGGCGAGGGCCGCCTGCTGTTCGCGTTCAGCTAGGCAGCCCCCCTTGGCCTGACGTCATCCTCCGACTTGATC
>JAHJYN010000302.1 GCA_018826885.1 Alphaproteobacteria bacterium
ATCGACTATCCGGAGGCCTATACCTTCTGGAACCAGGTGTCGTCGTGGGGCTATGTGATCACCGTGGTCGGCGTCGTGGTCTTCCTGATCGTGCTGATCGAGGCCGCCATCCGTCGCCGCCCGGGCGTTGCCAATCCGTGGGGCGAAGGCGCCACGACCCTGGAATGGACCCTGTCCTCGCCGCCGCCGCATCACCAGTTCAACGAACTGCCGGTGGTCAAGGACGAGAAACACCACTGACCCGAGGGCGCCTCCGCGCCTGACGGCCTGATCTGAAGTCCCCGGGACCGTCCCTTCCGTACGAAGGGGCGGTCCTGACCTTTCATAGAACGACACGGTCTCCCGACCCATGACCGATACGCGGCCCAGACTGTCGACTGCCCAGCCCGGTGACTATTTCCAGCTGCTGAAGCCGCGCGTCATGTCGCTGGTGATCTTCACGGCGGTCACGGGCCTGCTGGTCGCGCCGGGCCAGATGAATCCGCTGGTCGCCGCAATCGCCGTCCTGTGCATTGCCATCGGTGCCGGCGCCGCCGGGGCGCTCAACATGGGGCTGGAGGGCGAAACCGACGCCCTGATGAAGCGCACCCGGGGTCGCCCGGTCGCCGCGGGACGCGTCAACAAGAACGACGCCCTGGCCTATGGTGCGGTTCTGTCGCTGTTCTCGGTCATGCTGCTGGGCATGAACACCAACTGGTTCGCGGCCGGCCTGCTGGCCCTGACCATCGTCTATTACGCCGGCTTCTACACGCTGATGCTCAAGCGTCGGACGCCCCAGAACATCGTCATTGGCGGCGCGGCAGGGGCATTTCCCCCGGTGATCGGCTGGGCCGCCGTGACCGGGGACGCGCCCTGGCAGGCCTGGCTGCTGTTCCTGATCATCTTTCTGTGGACGCCGCCGCATTCCTGGGCGCTGGCCCTGTATTCGGCCGGGGACTATGCGCGGGCCGGCATTCCCATGATGCCGGTGGCGCGCGGCGCGAAATCCACGCGGCTGCAGATCCTCGTGTACAGTCTGGTGCTGGTGCCGGTGGCGATCCTGCCGGGCGTGACGGATCTCGGCGGGCCCATCTATCTGGGGGTGTCGGTGATCGGCGGCCTGCTGTTCCTGCTGCTGGCCTTTCGCCTGTGGCGCAGCCGGGCAGGGGATCAGCCCGAGGCCGACCGAACCCACGGCGGTCCGGCTGTGGGACGAGAGGCCGCATTGTATGATGTGCGGATTGACGCCAAACCGGCACGCAACCTGTTTGCCTATTCGATCCTGTATCTGATGCTGCTGTTCCTGGCGCTCCTGCTCGAGAACCTGCCCGCATCCACCCTGGTATGCCCCTCATGCGCCTGACCGAAGAAGAACTGACCGCCCGCAAGCGCCGCAATCTGTGGATCGCGCTGGGACTGGTCGCCTTCATGGTGCTGGTCTTCCTGACGACCTTCCTGCGGCTGAAGCAGAACATTGCTGACTCGTCCGCCGCCATGCCTGTCGCCGAGGCCCCGGCCCGGCCGGTCGGCCTAGCCAATGGAGGGGCCTCATGAATCGCAAGAATCTGATCGCCCTGATCTGTGGCGGCGTCGTCATGCTGATGACGGGGGCCGCCTTCGCCGCCGTGCCCCTCTATCAACTGTTCTGCCAGGTGACCGGCTTTGACGGCACCGTGCGCAAGGCCGACAAGGCCCCGGACGTCGTGCTGGACGAAACGGTGCTCATCCGTTTCGACACCAATGTCCGCAATCTGCCGATGGAGTTCGAGGCCGAGCAGCTGCAGCAGCGCGTGCGAATCGGCGAGACGGGCATGGCCTATTTCGAGGTGACCAACACCTCCGATCAGCCGATCGGGGCCACGGCCGCCTATAATGTCGTCCCCGAGCGGGCCGGAGCCTATTTCCAGAAGCTGCAGTGCTTCTGTTTCGACGGTCAGGTCATCCCCGCCGGCGAGACCATGCGCTTTCCGGTCCAGTATTTCGTGGCCCCCGAACTGGCCACGGATCCCGAGGGCCGGGGCGTGACCCAGATCACGCTCAGCTACACGTTCTACCCGACGAAGGATTTTGACGTCGCTTCGGTGACGGCAAACTCTGGCGCGTCGGGATCGTGAGCGCTATAGGGCCAATC
>JAHJYN010000303.1 GCA_018826885.1 Alphaproteobacteria bacterium
CCAGAACGATCGTGATCGCTGCCGTCAGCGTCGTCTTGCCATGGTCAACGTGACCAATCGTGCCGATGTTGCAGTGCGGCTTGGTGCGTTCAAACTTTTCCTTGGCCATGGCCAAAACTCCTGATGGCCCGGGTTGAGGGGCGCTGAGTGCTATCAAAAACCTGGAGCGGGTAGACGGAATCGAACCGACATATTCAGCTTGGAAGGCTGCTGTACTACCATTGTACTATACCCGCGCAGAGAATGCGGTGTCCCCCATAAGCGGTGGGCACCACACCCGGTTCCGGTCTGGACACCGGCCCTTTGCGATCCCGAACGTGCGTGGTGGGGGAAGCAGGACTCGAACCTGCGAAGCTTACGCAGCGGATTTACAGTCCGCCCCCTTTGCCGCTCGGGACATTCCCCCAAGCACGTACCGGATCGTCATCAGGCCTCCGACCCGACCCCGAAGGATCGATGTCGAATAAAGGCTTCGGGTTCGGGCATCGCCTGCGTTAGAGGGGGTGCCCAACCCGGAAAGCCCTTGGGCTCCCAAATCGGAGCGCGTCTTAT
Source organism: Alphaproteobacteria bacterium (assembly GCA_018826885.1). Lineage (GTDB taxonomy): Bacteria > Pseudomonadota > Alphaproteobacteria > Caulobacterales > Caulobacteraceae > Brevundimonas. The sequence goes on from JAHJYN010000303.1 coordinate 553, forward strand.
AGTGTCGTCGAACCGCGAACGCAACGACCGGAAATCAGGTCGCAAACCACCCCCCCGGAGCGGCGCTGCAGAGCCCGCAAAGCCCGGCCGCAAGGGGGATCGTGCGTCGGCGCCCGACCCGTGGGACGTCCGACCGGCCCGGGATGCGGGGCGCGACAAGGGTCGCGACCGGCTGGATCCTGATTCCCTGATCTGGGGCCGTCACCCGGTTCTGGCCGCCCTCGCCAACCCGGCCCGGCAGGGCATGGGACGGCTGATGGCGACGGCCGACCGCGCCGCCGAGCTGGAGCGGGACCGACTGCTGAACGGCCATGCGGTCGAGGTGGTCGAGGCCGACCGGCTGGCGCGGCTGCTGCCGCCCGGCGCCGTGCACCAGGGACTGGTGTTCAAGGTCAAGCCGCTGGAGGGCGTGGATCTGGACGATCTGGCCCATCCGGCCCGGGGCCTTCTGGTCATGTTGGACCAGCTGACCGATCCGCAGAATGTCGGCGCCATCTTCCGCTCGGCGCTCGCCTTCGGGGCACGCGGCATCATCGTCCAGGACCGCCACAGCCCGGCGCTGGCCGGCCCCCTGGCCAAGACGGCGGCCGGCGCCACCGAACGCCTGCCCTGCGCCCGGGTGACCAATCTGTCGCGCGCCCTGCGCACCCTGCAGGAGGCCGGCTGGCACATCGTCGGCCTCGAGGGCGAGGGCGAGATGACGCTGGAGGAGGCGCTCGACGAGCGTCCCACCGTGCTGGTCATGGGCTCGGAAGGCGACGGTCTGCGCCGTCTGGTGGCCGAAAACTGCGACACCCTCGCCCGTATTCCCATGCCGGGTGGGTTTGAAAGCCTCAATGTCTCGAACGCCGCCGCCGTCGCCCTCTATGAGGCGTCACGGAAACAGGGCTGAGATCAGTCCATCCGCGCCCGCAGCGCGCGCAAGGCCCCTTCGAGGGCGGGAACACTGCGCGTGGCGGTCATCCAGATCACGGAGCCCCGGAGGTGACTATAGCCGTGGGCTATGCGGTGCCGCAGGTTGATCACATCGGGCCAGGGCACGTCGGGCAGCTGGGCCTTTGCGGCGTCGGACATCAACCTCGCCCCCTCGCCGATCCGCATCAGACACAGGCAAACGGCGTCATAGACGAGGGCGTCGTCCTCGAAGGCCTCGACCGTCGTCTTTTGCAGATGCGACCTTAATCGAGCCGCGGCGTCCAGCATCTCATCGAGGTGGATGCTGTCCGTCGCTTCAAACGGCAACCGCTTCGCCCTCTGCCTTGATCCTGATCCTGGGGTGCATCACGTCCGCCGAGCAGAATTCGACGGAGCGGCCCAGCCGTTCGCCCAGCAGCCGCTCGACCGTCAGGAACTCCAGCCCCAGCGGCCGGGAGGTATCGACCAGCAGATCGACGTCGCTGTCCGGCCCCGCCTCATCGCGCGCATAGCTGCCAAACAGGCGCAGGTTCACGATCCCCTGCTCTGCGAGCCACGGCTTCTGGTCCCTCAGCCTTGCGAGCAGGTCATCGCGGGTCATGGCGCAATCCTACTCCAGCTGAAAAATGCGCACAAACACGGATCGCTCACCGCTTGCCCGACCGCCCCTGACTGCCTTACAGAGCCGCCATGGAATTTCTCGCATCCCCCGAACTTGCCAGCCAGCTGACCGCGCTCGGCAAGGTGCTGATGATCGATCTGGTCCTGGCCGGCGACAATGCCGTGGCCGTGGGTCTGGCGGCCGCCGCCCTCCCCGCAGAGCAGCGCAAGAAGGCCATTCTGATCGGCCTCGCCGCCGCCGTCGTCATGCGCATCGGCTTCGCCCTGATCACGGTCCAGCTGCTGGCCATCGTCGGCCTGCTGATGGCCGGCGGTTTCCTGCTGCTGTGGGTGTGCTGGAAGATGTGGCGCGAACTGCAGGAGCAGCGCACCCACGACCAGGCCGAGTCCGGCGAGGCCATGGAGATGGCGCTGGCCGCGCACCACGGGGGCGGCGCCTCACCCGAAGAGATGGGGATCAAGCGCAAGACCTTCGGCGCGGCCCTCGTCCAGATCATGATCGCCGACATCACCATGTCGCTCGACAATGTGCTGGCCGTCGCCGGCGCCGCGCATGACCATCCGTGGATCATGGTCTTTGGTCTGGTGCTGTCCATTGCCCTGATGGGTGTCGCCGCCACCTATATCGCCAAGCTGCTGAACCAGCACCGCTGGATCGGCTACGTGGGTCTGGTGATCGTCCTGTACGTCGCCCTGCACATGATCTGGGACGGCTATCGCTCGGTCGTCGTCCGCACCGGCAATCTGGAACAGCATAACGCCTCGGCCCCCGGCTTCCTCGACATCAGCGAAAAGGAGGAGGCCAAGCATATGCGTGGCGTGCGCACCGAGGACAGCGATCTGACCATCCCGCCCGTCCCGACCAACCCGGCAGACGCCCCGCCGGCGCAGACGGTGCCGGCGGACGCGCCGGCGGCGAACTAGGCCTCGCCGCCACCGAAGCGGGCCGCCCAGTCGGCGACCTGCTCGTCCTCGATCTTGCGGAACAGCACCTCGGCGGCCTGAACCGGGCGGCCGACAGGCACACGCGCCAGCCAGTCCTCATCGGCGGACGGCCAGCTGAGGTCGCTCTCGCCCACGCTGGCCGCGATCTTTGGCGCGGTGAACGGCAGGACCGGCGCCGCCAGCCGCGCGAACAGGGCCACCAGATTCAGCGCGAACCGCACCGCCGTGGCGGCCCGTTCCGGATCGGTCTTGAACGCCGTCCAGGGGGCGGCGACCTGCAGATATTCATTGCCCAGCACCCAGGCCGCGCGGATCGCCTGCGACGCCTTGCGGAACTCCATCGCCTCAAAGGCCGCGGTGGCCTCGGCGATCGCCGCGTTGACCTGGGTCTGGAAGGCGCGGTCCTCGTCGGTCAGGGCCGCGCCTTCGGGCACGACACCGCCGAATTTCGACTCGGTGAACTTCACGATCCGGTTGACGAAATTGCCCAGCACATCGGCCAGGTCCTTGTTGATCGCCGACTGGAACTGCTCCCAGGTGAAGGCCGAGTCCGAATGCTCGGGGCCATAGGCCGTCAGATACCAGCGCCAGTAGTCGGCGGGCAGCAGCTCCAGCGCCTGATCCATGAAGACACCCCGGCCCTGCGAGGTCGAAAATTTGCCGCCGTACCAGTTCAGCCAGTTGAAGGCCTTCAACGTATCGACCGTCTTCCACGGCTCGCCGCTGCCCAAGATCGTCGCCGGAAAACTGACGGTGTGAAAGGCGACATTGTCCTTGCCCATGAACTGGACATAGCGGACGTCGTCGGCGCCCTCGTCCGTGCGCCACCAGTCGCGCCAGGTGCCGCCGGTCGCCTCGGCCCATTCCTCGGTCGCGCCGATATATTCGATGGGGGCATCGAACCAGACGTAGAAGACCTTGCCCTCCATGCCCGGGCGCGGCCCGCCGTCAGGGCCCACCACCGGCACGCCCCACTTCAGGTCGCGGGTGATCCCCCGGTCGATCAGGCCCTCGTCCAGATGCTTGAGCGCGATCGAGCGCGCCAGCGTCTGCCAGTCCGATTTCGAGCTGATCCAGTCGCGGATGCGCCCCTCCAGCTTCGTCTGCAGCAGATAGAGGTGCCGCGTATCTCGCACTTCGAGGTTCCGCGAACCGGACACGCTGGAATACGGATCCTTGAGGTCCATCGGGTCCAGCAGCCGCCCACAGTTGTCGCACTGGTCGCCGCGCGCCTTTTCATAGGCGCAGTGCGGGCAGGTCCCCTCGACATAGCGATCCGGCAGAAAGCGCCCGTCGTCGATCGAATAGATCATCTGATCGACGCGTTCCTCGATCAGGCCATTGTCCTCCAGCACTTTTGCGAAATGCTGGGTCAGGCGCCGGTTGGAGGCGTTCGAGGACCGGCCGAACCAGTCATAGCTGAGGCCGAACGCCTCGCCGGCCGCCTTCTGGATCTGGTGCTGCTCGTCGCAATAGGTCCGCACGTCCTGACCGGCGGCGGCAGCGGCCAGCTCGGCAGGCGTCCCGTGCTCGTCGGTAGCGCAGATGTACAGCACCTCATGCCCCTGCCCCCGCTTGAACCGCGCCCAGACATCGGCGGGCAGCATCGACCCGGCCAGATTCCCAAGGTGCTTGATGCCGTTGATGTAGGGCAGCGCCGAGGTGATCAGAATGCGGGCCATGGGTGTCCGGAAGGTTCTACAGCGGTCGGGGAAGCCGTGGGATATAGAGGGCGTCGGGCCATCCGTCACCCTGCCGCTCGCCCTTGCCTAGCCGGGTGCCAGCCGCACCATCCGCCGCGCCACCCGGATGAACCGCCCGGTCAGCAGGGCCGAGGACAGCAGGCTGGCGATGATGATGGCCCAAACCAGACCGTCGACCCCCAAGCGCGGCGCCAGCACCCAGCCCAGCGGCATCATCACCGCGCCGTAGGCGGTGAAATGCATGATCGTCGGCCACCAGATATCGCCCGCCGCCCGGTTGGCCTGGGCCGCGACCGCCTGAATGCCATCGGCGACAAAGAACAGCGTCGCCAGCACCAGCGCCGGCACCGCAATCGCGATCAGCGCCGGATCGCGGCTGTAGGCCCCGATCAGCAGCGGCGCCGTCGGCCAGACGATCAGGGCTATGGCCAGCGTCAGGGTCGAAATCACCGCCAGGCTGACCAGCCCCGCGCGCATCACCCCCTGCGCATCCGCTGCGCCAAAAGCCCGCCCGACCAGCACGGCGGCAGCCGACGACAGGCCCATGGGGATCATGAAGACGATGGCCGAGATGTTCAGCACCACCGCCCAGGCGGCGGTCTCATTGGTGCCCAGCCGACCGGCGATCAGCGTCATCAGGGCGAAGGCCCCGACCTCGATGAAATAGCTGGACCCGGCGCCATAGCCGACCTTGCGCTGCTCGGCCTCGGCGAGCGGATCCTTGGGCGCCTTGCGGAAAATGCCCAGGGCCCGGGCTTCCGGCAGGCGCACGATATAGACGATCAGGAACACGGCCAGCGCGGCGCGCGCAAAGAAGGTCGCCCAGGACGAGGCCAGCGCCCCGTCGACGCCCAGCCCGAGGACGTCTGGCACCAGCAGCAGGTTCAGCGCCAGATTGACCCCATTGGCCACCCACATGGCGACCATGCCCGGCTTGGGCTTGCCCAGCGCCTCAAGGAAAAACTGTGCCGCGACACTGACCAGATAGGCCGGCATCGACAGCGAAAAGACCAGCAGCGGCAGGCGCGCGCCCTCGGCCAGGCCGTCTTCCAGCCCGATCGACGCCAGTCCCCACGGCCCGACCAGCATCAGGCCGATCATCGACCCGCCGCCCAGCCACAGCGAATAGATCAGCCCCCGGCGCAGCACGGCGCCCACGTCACCGCGGCGCCCCTCGCCCAGCCGGCGGGCGGTCATCACCTGCACCCCCAGAAGCAGGCCGACCGCCGTCGTGATCACGATCGAGGTCGGCGTCCAGGCCAGGGTGTGAAAGGCCAGTTCGGTGCTCGAGAAATTGCCGACCACGATCGCATCGGTCAGGCCCATGACCATGATGCCGATGCGCGCCAGCACCACCGGCCAGGCCAGGGTCAGCAGGTCGCGCAGGACGGTTTGGGTGGAGGCGGACAGCGGCATGGGGATTTCGCGGCAGTAGGCAGTAGGCAGTAGGCAGTAAAGGGACTGGATCGGTCGGCGGTCGTGATCGGGCGGTCGCTTTAGCGGCTTCTCCTCCGCCTGTCTCTAATGCCTACTGCCTAATCCCTACTGCCTACTGCCTACTGCCTCCCCTTCACCACGCCCCCATTTCCCGCAGCTGTTTGGCCAGCTCGGGCGGCAGGTCGCCGGCGTCCATGGTCGACAGGTCGGGCGGCGCGTCCTTGGGCTCCAGATAACGCCAGCCCTGAAACGGCCGCCGGGCCTGGGGCGCCGTGCGGATCACCTCGGGTGCCAGCTGAATCAGGCATTGCGAGGTCTTGCCCTCGCCCCGCGTGGTGATGTCGACGATCGGCATGCGGCAGACGACCGAGCCCTTCATCACCCAGTACAGCGAGCCGCCGTCCTCAAGCTCGGTGGCGCGCTTGGGCGTCATGCGGGTATGCACCGTCAGCCAGTCGCCCCTGGCCGCGCGCCGTTCCAGCGTCTCGACCTTGGCCACGCCGACGCACAGTTTGATCATGTGAAGCGGCATCAGGCCGGATCAGCCGGCAAAGCTGCTCCCGACCTGGATCATATTGTTGCCGAGGTCCTGCAACTCCTGACCACAGCGC
>JAHJYN010000304.1 GCA_018826885.1 Alphaproteobacteria bacterium
CGAGATCATCCTCGGCGAGAAGACCGGGAAGGCCGCCATCGCCAAGTCGCTCGACTATGTGATGAAGATCAAGAAGACCCCGATCGTCGTCAACGACGGCCGCGGCTTCTACACCTCGCGCTGCTTCGGCACCTATGTGGCCGAGGGTATGGCCATGCTGGAAGAGGGCATCTCGCCCGTCCTGATCGACAACATCGGTCGCATGACCGGCATGCCGCGTGGCCCGCTGGAAATGCACGACGATGTCGCGCTCGACCTGTCGGTCAAGATCGCCAAACAGACGGCCGAGGATCTGGGCGACGCCTATCAGCCGCTGCCGGGCTCCGAGATCGTCCGCAAGATGGTCGAGGACCTCGGCCGCTATGGCCGCAAGAACGGCAAGGGCTTCTATGAATATGACCAGAAGCCCAAGGTGATCTGGTCGGGTCTGGCCGAGCTGGCCCCGGTCAAGGTCGACGAATCGACGCCCGACATGGTCGAGGACCAGAAGCGCCGCCTGCTGTTCCGTCAGGCGGTCGAGGTCGCCCGCTGCTGGGAAGAGGGCGTCATTGACGACCCGCGCGAAGCCGATGTCGGCGCCATCCTGGCCTGGGGCTTCGCGCCCTGGACCGGCGGTCCGATCACCTACATCGACCAGTATGGCCTGAAGGCTTTCGTCGAACAGGCGGACACCTATGCCGCCAAATACGGCGACCGCTTCAGCCCGCCGCAGCTGCTGCGCGACATGGCCGCCAAGGGCGAGACCTTCTACGGTAAGTTCAGCGGTCAGAAGGCGGCCGCCTGATCCGGACAGCCGGACGGTTCAGTCCCTGAGCCGTCCGGCGTCCTTCAGCGCCGCGATCACCTGATCGGCCGCCGCATCGATCGCCTGTTTGTCCGTACGGATATGCAGTTCCGCGGCCTCGGGCGCCTCATACGGGCTGTCGATGCCGGTGAAGTTCGCCAGCTCGCCCCGGCGCGCCTTCTTGTAGAGGCCCTTGACGTCGCGGGCCTCGACAACCGCGAGCGGGGCATCGACAAACACCTCCATGAACTCGCCCTCGACCATCAGGCCGCGGGCCATCTGACGCTCGGCCGCAAACGGCGAGATCAGCGAGACCAGCACGATCAGGCCGGCGTCCGCCATCATCCGGGCGGTCTCGGCGGCGCGACGGATGTTCTCGACCCGGTCGGCGTCGGTAAAGCCCAGATCGCGGCTGAGGCCGTGGCGCAGATTGTCGCCGTCGATCAGATAGGCGTGGTGCCCCATGGCGGTCAGCCGCGCCTCGACCGCATTGGCCAGCGTCGACTTGCCCGCCCCCGACAGGCCGGTCAGCCACAGCACGGCGGGCTTCTGCCCCTTCAGTCGCGCGCGCGTCTCGCGGTCGACGTTCAGCGCCTGCCGGTGGATGTTGTGCGCCCGCCGAAGGGCAAAGCGGATCATGCCGGCGCCGACGGTCTCCAGGCTCTGCCGGTCGATCAGGATGAAGCCGCCGAACTCCGGGCTGTCCTCATAGGCGGCAAAGGCGATCTCGCGCCCCAGCGTCAGGTGCACCAGGCCGATGTCGTTCATCGACAGGGTCCGTGCGGCCAGCGGTGCCAAGGTCTGCACATCGACCCGGTGGCGGATGTCGCTGATCTGGACCGGAACAGTGCGCGTGCCCAGCCTGAGGTCGTAGATGCGACCAGGCAGCAGCGGGTCCTCGCCCATCCAGACCAGATGCGCCTCGAACTGGTCGGCGACCTCCAGCGGGGCATCGGACGCGGTCAGCACATCGCCGCGCGCGATATCCAGTTCGGTGTCCAGCCGGATCATGAGCGACCGACCCGGCAGGCCCTCGGCGACCGGACCGTCGCCGTCCATCACCGCCTCGACCGTCGCGGTCCGGCTAGAGGGCAGCACGCGCAGGGCCTGACCGGCCCGCACCGTGCCCGAGGCGACCCGCCCGCTATAGGCCCGGCCCCCTTCGGGCAGACGCACCACGCCCTGCACCGCCATCCGGAACGGGACGTCGGGGTCGCGTCCGCGCGCGGGCAGGCTCTCCAGGGCCTCCAGCAGGGTCGGCCCCTGATACCAGGGCATCAGCGAGCCGCGCTCTGCCACCTGGTCCCCGGTCCGGCCGCTGACCGGAATGGCGATGACGGTCTCAATTCCCAGCTCTCTGGCGAAGGGGGCGAAGGCTTCGGCGATCGGCCGGAACACTGTTTCGGCGCCACCGACCCGGTCCATCTTGGTCACCGCCAGAATAACGGTCTTCATGCCCAGCAGGGCGACCAGATGGCTGTGCCGCCGGGTCTGGGACAGCAGGCCCTTTTCCGCATCGACCAGGATGACGGCGACATCGGCGTTCGAGGCCCCCGTCACCATATTTCGCGTGAACTGTTCATGGCCCGGCGCGTCGATGGCCAGAAACGCCCGGCGCGGGGTGGCGAACGGGCGATAGGCCACGTCGATGGTGATGCCCTGCTCCCGCTCGGCCATCAGTCCGTCGATCAGGGCGGCGTGGTCGGGCTCACCCTCCGGGGTCAGCGGCAGGTCGCGGTCGGTCGGCAAGGCCCCGGCATCGTGCAGAAGCCGCCCCAGCAGGGTCGACTTGCCGTCGTCGACCGAGCCGCAGGTGATGAAGGCCAGTCGGCCCGGGGTCGCAGACGCGGCCATCAGAAATAGCCCTCCTGCTTCTTGCGCTCCATCGACCCGGCCTGATCGACATCGATCAGCCGGCCCTGACGCTCCGAGACGCGCGAGGCCCGCATTTCCGCAATCACCTCTTCCAGCGTCTCCGCCTCGCTCTCGATGGCGCCGCTGAGGGGATAGCAGCCGAGGGTGCGGAACCGGACCCGGGCCAAACGCGGCGCTTCGCCGGGCTCGAGCCGCATGCGGTCATCATCGACCACGATCAGCCGCCCCTGTCGCTCGACCACGGGCCGCTCCCGCGCGAAGTACAGCGGCACGACCGGAATGTCCTCAAGCGCGACATAGTCCCACACATCCGCCTCGGTCCAGTTCGACAGCGGGAAGACCCGCACCGACTGCCCCGGCTTCAGCCGGGCATTGTACAGCGACCAAAGTTCCGGCCTCTGGGCGCGCGGATCCCAGGCATGGCCCGCGCCCCGGATCGAAAAGACCCGCTCCTTGGACCGGCTGGCCTCCTCGTCGCGGCGCGCTCCGCCGATGGCGGCGTCAAAGCCGTGGGCGTCCAGCGCCTGCTTCAGCCCCTGCGTCTTCCACATGTCGGTGTGGACGGCCGAGCCATGATCGAACGGGTTGATCCCCCGGGCCTCGGCCTCGGGGTTTTTGTGCACGATCAGCTTCAGACCACTCTCGGATGCCATCCGGTCGCGCAGGGCGTACATGTCACGGAACTTCCAGCCGGTGTCGACGTGCAGCATGGGCCAGGGTGCGGGCGCGGGATGAAAGGCCTTGCGCGCCAGATGCAGCAGCACCGCCGAGTCCTTGCCAATCGAATACAGCAGCACCGGCCGCTCGCACTGGGCCGCGACCTCCCGAAGAATGTGGATGCTCTCCGACTCCAGCTCGCGCAGCGCGGCGAGGCGTTCGGGCACGGGAGAGGAAGAGCGGGACGCGGCCATCTCTGCCACGTTGCAGACGGCGTCCGCCTAAACAAGTCCTCCGTGGCCTGAAACCCTGTTCAAGCCGAAGCGGGCGGGCTATCCGGTCGGCGGTTCGCGAAACACCGGAAGGGATACGGCATGCGCGTGGCAATGATCGGTACGGGATATGTGGGCCTGGTGTCCGGGGCCTGCTTTGCCGACTTCGGCCATGTGGTGACCTGCGTCGACAAGGACGCCTCCAAGATCGAGCGCCTCGAGCAGGGCATCATGCCCATCTATGAGCCCGGCCTCGAGACCCTGGTCGCCAAGAATGTCGAGGAGGGCCGGCTGTTCTTCGCCGTCGACGGGGCTGAGGCCATTCGTCAGGCTGACGCCGTCTTCATCGCCGTGGGCACGCCTTCGCGCCGCGGCGACGGCCACGCCGACCTCTCTTACGTCTATGCCGCCGCCGAGGAGATCGCCGATCTGATCGACGGCTTCACCGTGGTGGTCACCAAGTCGACCGTGCCGGTCGGCACCGGCGACGAGATCGAGCGCATCATCCGCGCGCGCCGGCCCGATGCCGAGTTTGCGGTCGTGTCCAATCCCGAGTTCCTGCGCGAGGGCGCGGCCATCGGCGACTTCAAACGTCCCGACCGCGTCGTCGTCGGCACGGACAGCGAGCGGGCCAGTGCGGTGATGAGCGAGCTGTATCGCCCGCTGAACCTGAATGAATCGCCGCTGCTGTTCGTGGGCCGTCGCACGTCGGAACTGATCAAATATGCGGCCAATGCCTTCCTCGCCATGAAGATCACCTTCATCAACGAGATGGCCGATCTGTGCGAGGCCGTGGGTGCCGATGTGCAGCAGGTCGCGCGCGGCATTGGTCTGGACAACCGGATCGGCTCGAAATTCCTGCACGCCGGCCCGGGCTATGGCGGCTCGTGCTTCCCGAAAGACACGCTTGCGCTGGTGCGTACGGCGGTCGATGCGGGCAGCCCCGTGCGGCTGGTCGAGACCACGGTCGAGGTCAATGATGCGCGCAAGAGGGCGATGGCCAAGCGCGTCTCGGCCGCCGCAGATGGTGACCTGTCGGGCAAGACGGTCGCCGTGCTGGGCCTGACGTTCAAGCCCAATACCGACGACATGCGCGACTCTCCCGCGCTCGACCTGGTGCCGGCCCTGATCGCGGCGGGCGCCAGGGTTCAGGCCTTCGACCCCGAGGGGATGCATGAGGCCAGGGCGCTGCTGGACGGCGTGGATTTCCGCGACGGGCCCTATGACGCCGTCAAGGACGCCGATGTCGTGGTGATCGTCACGGAATGGGACCCGTTCCGGGCGCTCGATCTTGACCGGCTCAAGTCGCTGGTCCGCCAGCCGGTGATCGTCGACCTGCGCAACATTTATCGACCCGAGGACATGCGCGCCAAAGGCTTCCGCTACACCTCGATCGGGCGGGCCTGAGACCCTAGCGGGTCGAGGCCGAGATCAGGATTTCGGCGCGGGCGACGGGGCGGTCGGCGTCATCGGTCATGACGACCCGTCCGAGACTGATGACCAGCCCGGCGGAAACGACGGCGGCGACGAGGCCGATCGAGATCAGCTTCATGCCTTCCAGCCATTCCCGATTGCCAGGACCCACGGCCACCCCCGGTTAACCCTGACCCAGCCAAAGCACAGGCCGGGCAGGGACCGCAACCCCTTGGCGAACGCGAGTCGATAAAAAAGGCGGGCCCGTCGCCGGACCCGCCTTTTCAGATCAGTGGATCAGATGGGATCAGCCCTCGAAGGGACGGATCAGGATTTCAACACGGCGGTTCTGGGCCTTGCCAGCGGCGGTGTCATTCGAGGCGATCGGGGCGCTCTCGCCACGGCCGTCCACATAGAAACGCTCGGGCATGATGCCGCGATCGACCAGATAGCCGGCGACGGTCGAGGCGCGGCGACGCGACAGGTCGAGGTTGTAATCGGCGGCCCCGTCGGAATCGGCATGACCGATGACGTCGATGACCGAGCGGTCATACTGCTGCAGCACGGCGGCTACGTCATCCAGCACGGCATAGAAGCCGGGCTGCAGGCTGGCCTGGTTCGAGCCGAAGGTCACATCCGACGGCATGCGCAGGACCAGATTGTCGCCCTGACGGACAACGCCGACGCCGGTACCGGACAGTTCCTCTTCCAGCGCGCGTTGCTGGCGATCCATGTACTGGCCGACAGCCGCACCGGCGAGCGCGCCGACCCCGGCGCCGATCAGGGCGTTCTTGCGACCCTGTTCACCGTCCGAGGTGTTGGTCAGATAGCCCAGCAGGGCCCCGCCGACGGCGCCGGCGATGGCACCCGTGGCCGTGTTGTTGCGCGGTCCATTCGACCGATAGGGGTCGGTGGTGGTGCAGGCCGAAGCCCCGATGAGGGTGGCGATGGCGGCACTGGTCATGAAGATCTTGGTGCGCATGATGGTCGTCCTGTTGATGTCTGGGTGATCGGGGTAACGCGAGCCTTATGGTGAAGGTTCCAATCTGTATCGCATGTGAACGGCGCCGCCATCCGTTTGCCATCCCCGGCTGTCAGGGCGTATCAGCCTGTCTCTGACCCTCTTGCCTGAACGGACGCTGCCGTGACCGCCGACTCCCACTCCTTGCCCTCCTCAACCGACCTTGCGTCGCGGGGCATCACGCCCGTATCGATGTCGCTGCACGACCGCGACTTCCAGGCCTTCGCCGATGCGCTCGGGGGATCGTTCGAGCGTTACGGCTTTGCCGTGATCGCCGACCACGGGCTGGAGCAGGCGGTGATCGACGGGGCGCTCAACGACGCCAAGTCGTTCTTCGCCCTGCCGGAGGACGTCAAGCGTGCCTATCACCTGCCGGGTACGGGCGGCGCCCGTGGCCTGACCCCTTTCGGCGTCGAGGCGGCCAAGGGCGCGGCGGCCGTCGACCTCAAGGAGTTCTGGCACGTCGGCCGTGAGCTGCCCGAGGGTCATCCCTATCGCCAGTACATGCGGGACAATCTTTGGCCGACCGAGGTCGAGGGCTTCCGCGATCATCTGTATGGCCTGTTCGAGGCCATGGACGTGCTCGGCGCCCGCATCCTGCGCGCCATCGCTCGCCACCTCGGCCTCGGCGACGACTATTTCCAGGACAAGGTCCAGCTGGGCAACAGCGTCCTGCGCCTGCTGCACTATCCGCCGGTGACGGGCGAGCCCGCAGGTGTCCGGGCCGGCGCCCATGAGGACATCAATGTCATCACCCTGCTGCTGGGGGCCGAGGAGGCCGGCCTGCAGCTCAAGGAGAAGGACGGCAGCTGGCTGGACATCGCCCCGCCGCCGGGCGCCCTGGTCGTCAACATCGGCGACATGCTGCAGCGGCTGACCAACCACGTCCTGCCGTCGACCAGCCACCGGGTGATCAATCCCTCACCCGAGCGCAGCCGGTTTGCGCGCTATTCCATGCCCTTCTTCCTGCACTTCAACCCGGATTTCGTGATCGAGACCCTGCCGTCGACCATCACGCCCGACAACCCGGACCGCTATGAAGGCAAGGCCATCATGGCCGAGGACTTCCTGACCGAACGCCTGAAGGAAATCCGGCTGATCTGAGCCCGCTCTCAGGCAGCGAGCCGCCGCGCGGCGAGCGATAGCGCCTCTACTTCGAGATTCTCAACCGGGTGATGTCGCGGCCGATGGCCTTGAAGGCTTCGGACAGGTCGGCCCCGCTGGCCGGAAGGAAGGCCTCTCCCGAGCTGGCGCAGGCGTTCATGACCTGGGCCCCGCGCCCGTTCGCATTCAGCTGGAAGCCCACCGTGTAGACGATCACGCCCTGGGCCTTCATGGCCGTGCAAAGGGCAATCGTTTGGTCGTAGGGGTCGCCGTTGGTCGCGTCGCAGTCGATCTTGTCGCCGTAGGAGCCCGAGCCTGAGCCGGCGTCGCGGGCGATGACGCCGGAGCAATAGGGCGTGTTGAACTCGCCGTCGGTCATGATGATCACGGCTTTCAGCAGATCGGGGTCGCCATAGGCGCCGGCCGCGCTGGACGGCCACAGTCCATTGAAGTTCGGCGAGACCGTGTACCAGCCCCACGCCGTCCCGATCTGGGCGGCCGTCGATCCCGCCACGGCGAAATCGTCGATGGCGGCCTTCAGTCCCTCACGGTCGCTGGACAGCGGAACAATGACATCGGACGGGCACCGGTTGCCCGATGTTCCGGAATAGTTGAACTGCGCCCGGGCTGCGGCATTGGTGACGGCGTCGGTATAGGCCTGTGAGCCTGTGCGCTCGGCTACACACGATGAGGCCTCGAACCACGTCAACTGGCCGTAGGGATTGCGGAACACCCGCCACTGGCAGCCGTATTGGCCACACCATGACCGGCCGCCGTGCGAATAGGTGCTCCAGTTCGCGCCGGGCACGCCGATCGCATATTTGGCCGGATTGACGACCTCGATCTCATAGCCCTTGTCATTGATCTGGCTCATGCCGCCGACGTTGTCGATATAGACGGTATCGCCGTCGCTGAGGCGGTGGTTGCCCGTCGTCGAGATCACGACCGAGCAGTTCCACTGCAGGCACTTCCGTACCCGGCCGCCGTCATCGTAGCTGCTGAAGCCATCCGACGATCGGGTGCGCAGGGTGCTCCAGCCGGACCCGTTCCAATACTCCAGCGAGAAGCGGTTGTTGTTGATCCGCACGACCCGGTAGGCCCGGTCGTTGATCTGGTGCATGCCGTCGACATCGTCGATCCAGACATAGTCGCCGGTCGAAAGGCCGTGTCCGTTCGATGTGACCACGCCGGGACTGGCGCGGCTGATACTCCTGATGTCGCGGATCTGGCCCTCGTACCACTCGGCGTTGCTGATGCCGAGATAGGTCTCGGGGGTGCCGCGGGCGGTGTTCACCCAGCCGGCCAGATTAACGCCCATCGAATACGGCACTAGGGCAACCTTGGAGTAGTAGGGCGTCTGGAGGTCCTGGACGATCATGGTCACCAGTTCCTTGGCCGCTACCTTGAGGTCGACGATCCGGCTTCCGCCCATCGAGCCGGTGATGTCCAGCACCAGCGACACTTCCAGGTTCTTGGACGATCGGTTGACCTCGGAGTGGGCGCCGACCGGTAGATAGTCGTCCATGAACTGGCCGTAGGGCGGCAGGAAGATGTTGGCGACCAGCGCCTTCACATCGACCGATCCGTCGGCCACCACCACCTGATCTTCGGTCAGGACGAAGGTCGTCTTGTCCTCGCGCAGGATGATGTTCGGATAGTTGGTCAGATTGGCGCGCAGCGCATCCATGCCGACGCGCTGGATATCTGCCGGGTCTGTATAGGGCGACCGCGCGGCCGCCAGCGCCGAGGCGTCCAGCGCATCCTGGAGGTTAACGCGAACGGTCGAGGCCCGGTGGATGTCCACGCCGCCGACTGTCATCAGCACCATGACCGGCAGGCTGAGGCCGAAGATCAGCGCGACATTGCCGCGCCGATCCTCGAAGAACGCCTTCAGTCTTTCCGTCCAGAGACGAATGCCCATGATCCCGACCGCTTGTTTCATGGCGCAGGCACAGGCCTGCGCATACGGCGATCATGCACCGGGGACGGTTAAGGGAAGGTCGAGGACGCCGGTTAACGGCGGCCGGTCACCAGCCGCAGTCCTTGCCCTCGTTCTGCTCGGTCAGCCAGACGTTCAGCGGCGCGAAATAGTCGGCGATCGCCGAGGCGTCGCCGGTCCGCTGGCCGGTAAAGGCATACATGGCCTCGGGCCAGGGGCGGGACTGGCCCATCTCCATCATGGCGTTGAAGCGCTCACCGACCGCCTCATTGCCGTAAATCGAACACCGGTGCAGCGGTCCGGTCCAGCCGATCTGCTCGCAGGCCGCCCGGTGGAACTGGAACTGGTAGATGTGCGCCAGGAAGTACCGCGTGTACGGCGTATTACCCGGGATGTGATATTTCGCGCCGGGGTCAAAGGCGTTGTCCGGACGGTCGCCCGGCGGCGCCAGACCCTGGTATTTCAGCATATTGGCCGACCAGGCCTCATTGTATTCGTCCGGCGAGGTCTCGCCCGAGAACACGTCCCAGCGCCAGCGGTCGACCATCAGGCCGAACGGCAGGAAGGCGATCTTGTCGAGCGCCATCTTCAGCAGGAAGGGGATGTCCTCGTCGGCGCCCGGCACCTGCTCCAGCAGGCCGATCTGGTTCAGATAGGTGGGCGTCAGCGCCGACAGGCCGACAAAGTCCCCGATCGCCTCGTGGAAGCCGTCGTTCGCCCCGTTCTTGAACAGGAAGGGCTGATCCTTGTAGGCGCGCTGATAGACGTTGTGCCCGAGCTCGTGGTGCACAGTGTAGAAGTCGTCGGCATTCACCTGGGTGCACATCTTGATGCGCACATCCTCCAGGTTGTCGAGGTCCCAGGCCGAGGCATGGCACACCACCTCGCGACCTTCGGGCCGGGTGATCTGGCTGCGCTCCCAGAAGGTGTCCGGCAGCGGCGCCAGCCCCAGCGAGGTGTAGAAGCCCTCGCCCGTGCGGACCATCTTCTCGGCATCATAGCCCGCATCGACCAGCAGTTCGGTCATGTCATAGCTGGAGGTACCGCCGGTCTTGGGCGCCACCACATCATAGATGTTGCCCCACTGCTGCGACCACATATTGCCCAGCAGGTCGGCGCGGATCGGCCCGCTGTCCGGCTGGACATCGGCGCCATAGGTCTCGAACAGCCGGGTCCGCACATAGCAGTGCAGGTTCTCGTAGAAGGGCTGGACCTGCGACCACAGCCGGTCGGTCTCGGCGGCAAAGGCGTCAGGCTCCATGTCATAGCCCGAGCGCCACATGGCGCCGACATCGTCAAAGCCCAGCTCGCGGGCGCCTTCATTGGCGATGTCGACCATGCGGGTGTAGTCGTCGGCCATCACCGGCGAGATGGTCCGCCAGCCCTCGTAAAGCGCCTTGGTCTCGGCGGGGTCACGGCTTTCAGCCAGCATGCGGCTGGCCTCATCCAGGGTGATCATCTCGCCGTTGTATTCGAACTTGCCGGTCGCATAGGTCGAGTCCAGCCGCGTGGTGATCTCGGCCAATTCGGTCGCAGACCCCGGCTTGTTGGGCGCCGGCAGGACGATGCCCTGGGTCAGGATGTTCAGCTTGCGGCGCACATCGAAGGGCACTTCGACGTCATTGAACCGGGCCGCCTCATTGGCCAGTTTGACCGACAGTTCGGTGTACTCGGCATTGGCCTTCGCCTCGAGCCACATGGTGTCATAGGTGATGTTGGTGGCGCGCACCCAGGCCACGCGGCCGGCATATTCGCTGGCCTCGGCCAGCTGTTTTTCGGCGTCGGCGACAAAGGCGGTCGCTTCGGCGGCAGTCGGGGCCTGACCCGTCAGATTGGCCTCGGTCAGGGCCGGGGCCGGTGCTCCGGGGCGGACCGGCGAATTGGCCACCTGAGGGGTGGCGCCGTCACCGCCGGACATGACATTCGACAGGCCCGCACATCCGGCGGTCCCCGCCACCAGAGCGCCGATGGCCACGGTCAGTGTCAGGGTGCGTTTCATGATGTTCCTCCGCCTTGTGGTGTCCGGCTTGATCCGTGGCGCGCATCCGACGCCTCCGGACCCCGTCCGTCAAGTCCGACTCAGCCGAGGACGCAGCGCGCCAGTCCGTCATTGCGCACCGTGCCCATGGCGGCCTGGATGCGGCGGGTGCGTCCGCGCACATAGGGACCGGGGCTCGCGGCATTGTAGCGCCTCGGGCTGGGCAGCACCGCCGCCAGACGCGCGGCCTCCCGCGCCGACAGATCGGCCGCCGACTTGCCGAACCAGTGCTGGGCCGCCGCTTCCGCGCCATAGACGCCGGGCGCCCATTCGGCGACGTTCAGATAGACCTCGACGATGCGCCGCTTGGACCAGGTCGTCTCGATCAGCACCGTATAGCCGGCCTCGAGCCCCTTGCGGACCCAGCCCCGGCCCGGCCACAGAAAGACGTTCTTGGCGGTCTGCTGGCTGATGGTCGAGCCGCCACGCATGCCGCCCCGCCCGCTGCGCTTTGCCCGTTCATTGGCCTTGAGCGCCTTTTCAATGGCCTCGAAGTCAAAGCCCGAATGGCTGCAGAATCGCGCGTCCTCCGAGGCAATGACCGCCTCGACCAGCCGGGGCGAAATGTCGTCCAGCTTGCGCCAGCGATAGTCGGCGGGCTGTCCTGCAAACCCCCGCTCAACCATCAGCAAGGTCGTCAACGGCGGCACGACCGCATGGGTGATCACCGACCCGACCGGCAGCAGGATGGCGAGGGCCAGCACGCCCAGCATCGCTCCCAGACAACCGATCCGTCGCTTCGGCCTCTCGGTCGGGAATTCCGGCATGTGCGGGGGTTCAGCCATGTCCCATCATGAACAGTCCCGCTTGCGCATGGCAAGCCAGTGAGCGCCAGCAGGGGGCAGGCTACAGATCCGCGATCCCGGCCTGACCGTCCTCGTCGCCCCAGGCCAGGCGGGTGCCGTCATCGCTCATCGCCAGGGCACAGATGGGCGCGCCGCGCTCGGCCTTGACGAAGGCCAGCCCCTGACCGGCGGGATCGGCCCACCACACGCGACCGTCATTCAGCCCCGCGGCGACGCGGCCCTGCTTCAGCGCGGCGGCCACATGGACGACCAGCGCGCCTTCCTCGAAACCGATCTCGGAGGCTTCCTTGCCCATCGGCCCGTCAGAGCCGGTGAAGGGCCACATGACCACGCCCGACGCCCCCGCCGTCGCCAGCAGCTTGCCGTTCGACAGGAAGGCGACCGACCGGATCTTGGCCGGATAGCCGCCCATACGCAGGTTCCGCTGATCCTTCAGCCGCCAGCCGTGCAGCTGATTGTCCTGCATGGTGGTGACGACAAAGGCACCGTCCGGCGACACCGCCACGCCGGTGTGCGAGCCGGCCCATTTCAGCTGGGTGGGTTGCTGGTCGGCGATCCGCGCATACCACAGCGCCGCCCCGCCATAGGTCGAGGCCACCAGCCGCCGCCCCTTGGGGTCGAAGGCCAGCCCCGAGACGGTCCGCTCATGCGTGAACTCGCGCTTGAAGGCGGCGTCTGACGCGTCCAGAACGGTCGCCACCTTGCCCGCAGAATACGCCACCAGCCCGCTCTCGGGGGAGGCCGCGACCGAGTCGATCCAGCGGCCCCTGGCATCGGTCAGAGGCGCGACTTCGTCGGGCTGTGACCAGACCAGCCGCCCGTCATCGCCGCCGGTGATGACGCCCCGGCCTGACGGATGCCGCACCGCGCACAGGACCGCCCCGTCATGGGCCTCGACCACCGATCCATCCTCGAACCGGATCGACCCGTCGCCCAAGGCAAACACGGCGCCGGAAGCGTCAAACAGGGCCGCAGTCGGCTGGGCATCAAAGGTCAGGGAGCTCACGCCCCGACCTCGCCGCAGCGGATCAGGCGGGAGTTGCTGACCCCGGCCTGCCGATGGACGACGGCCTCGCGGTATTCCGGGTCGCGCAGCATCTCGAGGAAGGCCGCCCCGGTCGGATAGCGGGCGATGAAGGCGATGTCCCACGCCTCGTCGCGCGGCCCGATCACCGTCAGCTCGGGCGTCCCGGCCCAGATCTGCTCGCCCCCGGCCCGGGTAAAGGGTGCCGCAGCTTCGCGCCGGTACAGTTTGTAGGCCTCGGCGCCGGTGATCGCCTTGCCGATCATCGGGTGGGCGGCCGGATAGAGCGCCTGCGGCCGGAACCGCACCAGATTGATCATCATGATCGGCCGGTCGTCCGGCAGGTCGCGGAAGGCGGCGATGGCGTCGCGGGCCGGGTCGATGTGTTCGATCATGCCGCGCAGGCCTCGAAGCCCTTGCGAAGGGCCGCTTCATCCAGATCGCGGCCGATGAAGACCGCGCGGCTCCAGCGGCGCTCGGCCTCGCCCCACGGCTTCTGCAGTTCACCCTCCAGGATCATGTGCACCGCCTGAAACACCAGCCGCCGGTCCTCGCCCGCCACATCGATAATGCCCTTGGCGCGCAGGATGTTCTGGCCCTGGCTGGCCAGCAGCTGGTCCAGCCACTGGGTGAAGACCTGACCGTTCACCGGCCGGTCCAGCGACAGGGCGATGCCCTTGATGTCGTCCTCGTGTGCATGGCCCCGGGGGCCGTGATCGTGGTCGTGGTGATGATGGGCGTGGTCAGGCGCATGGTCGTGGCCGTGATCATGGCCACAGTGTTCGTCATGCACATGGCCCTCGGCCCCGTGCGGCGGATTGAGGAAGTCGGGCCGCACCTCATTGATCCGGCCCAGATCAAAGCCGTGGCGGTTCAGGATGCGGTCCAGCGGCACATCGGCGCGCTCGGCCCGGATGATTGGCGCCAGCGGGTTCAGCCCGCGCAGCCGGGCCTCGACGGTCGCCAGCTCGTCCGCGCTCACCAGATCGGTCTTGTTCAGGATGATCTGGTCGGCAAAGGCCACCTGCTCGCGCGCCTCTTTCGAGTCGTCCAGCCGCGCCATGACGTGTTTGGCGTCGACGAGGGCGGTGACGCTGTCCAGCACTGTCTTTTCGCGCACATCGTCATCGACGAAGAAGGTCTGGGCCACCGGACCGGGATCGGCCAGGCCCGTGGTCTCGACGATGATGGCGTCAAACGCCGGCTTGCCCGGACGCTGGCGCTTCATCAGCCCCTGCACCACGCGGATCAGGTCGCCGCGCACCGTGCAGCAGACGCAGCCGTTGTTCATCTCGAACACGTCCTCGTCGGCGCCCACGACCAGATCGTTGTCGATGCCGATCTCGCCGAACTCATTGACGATCACGGCATAGCGCTTGCCGTGGTCCTCGGTCAGGATGCGGTTCAGAAGGGTGGTCTTGCCGGCGCCGAGATAGCCGGTCAGCACGGTCACAGGTGTCTTTTCCATGGGCGCTAGATGGAGCGTCCGGGCCGGAAAGAAAAGGGCCTCAGCACTGCGGACAGTCGTGCAGGGGCTCGCTTTCCAGCTGGATGGTGACGTGGTCGATGTTGAAGGTGTGTCGGGCCAGCGCCTGGACTTCGGCCAGCAGGGCCGCCGCATCCTCCCGCTCGTGCACGACATGGGCCGTCAGCGCCGCGTCCGTGGTCGACAGGCCCCAGATGTGCAGGTCGTGCACGGCCACCACGCCCGGCACGGCCAGAAGGCCGGCGCGCACCTGATCGACGGCGATCCCGGCGGGCGCCCCGTCCAGCGCCAGATTGACGGAGGCCTTCAGCAGACCCCAGGTCGACCACAGGATCACCGCCACGATCACCAGGCTGAAGATCGGATCGATCATGGACCAGCCCGTCACCCAGATGGCGGCTCCGGCCAGCACCACGCCGATCGACACGGCGGCATCGGCCATCATGTGCAGATAGGCGCCGCGCACATTCAGGTCCTTGTGCTGGTCCTTCAGGAACAGCAGGGCCGTGCCCAGATTGATGACAAAGCCGATGCCCGCCACAACCATGATGAGGCCCGAGGCCACCGGCTGCGGATCCAGGAACCGCTGCACCGCCTCCCAGCCGATCCAGCCGCAGGCCAGGATCAGCAGCAGGGCATTGGCCAGCGCGGCCAGCACCGTCCCCTTGCGATAGCCATAGGTCAGCGAGCCGCGCGCGCTTCTCCGCGACAGCCAGGCCGCGCCGCCGGCCATCGCCAGCCCCAGCACATCCGACAGATTGTGCCCCGCATCGGCCATCAGGGCGGTCGAGCCGCTGATGACCCCCGCGCCGAACTCGATGATGACGAACAGAAGATTGACGCTCAGCCCGACCAGATAGCGCCAGTCGCCGGTGTCGACCGGCCCGTGGTCATGGCCATGCCCATGGCTGTGCCCATGCCCATGCCCATGCCCGTGCCCATGCCCATGCCCGTGATTGTGGCCGTGCTCGTGCTGGGGTTTTTCGGTGGAGTCGTGCGCGTCGTGGGCCATCCCCGGACCCTAGTGCTGGTGCATGACGACGAGAAGCCCGAGCGCGATCAGGGCGAGGCCGAGGATCGCGCCCTCGTAGCGCGCCCACCGCTCCAGCCGCAGGATCGAGGCCCCGGCCCGGGCGAGGGTGGTGAACACCGCCATGCCCAGCACCGTGCCGACAGCCAGCACCACGGTCAGCAGCGCCAGCACCATCAGGCCTTCCTCGGCCGACGACAGATAGAGCGGCAGCAAGACCTCGCCGGGCGAGGCGGCCATCACCGCCACCAGCCCCCAGAAGGCCGCCGCCTGCGAGACCGTCGGTTCGGGCGCCTCCAGCTCGGGGCCCGAAGCGGGCACCGGCTTCATCAGGGTTGCGCGCGTCAGATAGAACAGGCCCAGCACGAACAGCAGCCCGGCCGAAACCCAGGGCAGGACCCCCGCCACCCACTGGTCCAGCGCCAGTCCGGCGGCGACGATCAGCCCGCCGACGACGGCGGTTACTGCGATATGGGCCAGTCCTGCGGCCAGCACGGACCACAGGGTGGTGGCCAGGCTCCACCGCTGCGCCCGCCCGACCAGAACGAACGGCAGCCAGTGGGTCGGCAGGGCCGCATGCAGGAATGCGGTGACAAGGCCGCCGAGCAGCAGCGACACCAGCAGAGAAGGTTGAAGGTCGGACGGCGACATCGCGACGTCCTTAGCGTGTTACTTTATAACGGTCGAGAGGGGCGCTGCGGATTCTGCATAAAGATGCGCCCGATCCAGCGGCAGGCCGGAGGCTCCGGCCCGGTGCCGCCGTGCCACCGTCTGGTGCACATTGACCGCCCCGCGCTGAAAGCCCCGTGCAAACAGGGCGAAATAGACCAGCCACAGCCGGGTCCTCGGCGCCCCCGCCAGCGTCTCCGCCTGCGCCCGGTGGTCGTAGAGGCGTTGCGACCATATCCGCAGGGTCCGCTCAAAGTGCTCGCGGAGGGTTTGCACATCCAGCACCTCGAAGCCGTGCCGGCCCAGCGCCGCCGTGGTCATGCCCAGGGTGTCCAGCTCGCCGCCGGGGAAGATGAAGCGGGTGATGGTGCGGGTGGTCGCGGTGGGCCGGGGCGCGCCGTTCCGGTCCGCAGGGCCATGGCCGCGTCGCACCGAGGCCTGATGGAAATAGAGTCCGCCCGGTTTCAGCAGGCGGTGGACACGCGCGAAATGGGCGTCGTGATTGCGAAATCCGAGGTGTTCGAACATCTCGACCTGCGAGACGGCGTCATAGACGCCCTCTACGTCGATATCGCGATAGTCGACCAATTCGAGGGTCACCCGGTCGCCCAGACCCTGACGCGCGACCTCGGCCCGTCCGTACTCCAGCTGGGCCGGCGACAGGGTCACGCCGTGTACCCGGGCGCCGTAATGCCGCGCCGCATGACAGGCCAGACCGCCCCAGCCGCAGCCGATGTCCAGCAGGTGCTGCCCCGGCTGCAGGTTCAGCTTGCGACAGATGAGGTCCAGCTTGTGCTGCTGGGCCTCGTCCAGACCGGCGCCCTCGTGGGGAAAGACGGCGCTGGAATAGATCATGGCCGGGTCGAGGAAGAGGCCGTAGAATTCGTTGCCGACATCATAGTGGAAGCGGATGAAGTCGGCGTCGCGCCGCCGGTCATGCCCCTGACCCTCGCCGTCGCGGGCATCATGCCAGTCGGGCACGGTCGCCCCCCTGTCGTCGGGCGTCAGCAGAAGGGGCAGGGCGGTCCGCGCCACCGCCCACAGGTTCAGCCGCTTGCGCAGATGCATCAGCCGCCCGTGGTCGATCCGGTCCAGGGCGTCCAGCGGCGATCCCCCCTCGACCGCCAGCGCGCCCGTGGCGAAGAGGCGAAACAGGGTCGCCAGCCCGGGCCTCAGGATCAGCGCTCTCAGGGCCTCCGGTCCGGCGATGACCAGCTGGATGTCGTCGCGCGCCGCATCTCCCAGACCGACGACCGATCCGTCCCACAGTCTCAGCGACAGGTCCGCCTGCAGGGCCCCGGCCACCTGTCCGGCCAGCCGCCTCGCCGCCTCCAGCGCGCGGTCCTTGGTCGGGGAGGGGGCGTGTGTCATGGACATCCCGAAGCGGCCGGGCCCGTCCGCCCGCCCGTCCTGACTTATCGTCCGGGCGAGAGTGTGGAAAGTCCGACGGGACGCGGATGAATGCACGCTTGTCCGTTGACTCGGCGCTGCCCTTCCGTATATGTCGCCGCTCTTCGCCTGCGGGGGTCCTCCGCGGGCGCTACTCTTTATGCGTTCAGGCTTTGAGGCTTTCGATATGTACGCG
>JAHJYN010000305.1 GCA_018826885.1 Alphaproteobacteria bacterium
AGGCTGTTCTGGGCGATGATGTCGCTGTAGTCGTTGTAGAAGACCGCGCCGGCCAGGGTGAACCGGTTTTCGGCACTGCTGAGCTTGGTGCCCGCCTCATAGGTCCAGACCGAGTCGCCGTCATAGACGGGGTTGGGCGCGCCCGGCCCATTGGTGCCGCCGCCGCGGAAGCCGCGCGCCACCGAGGCGTAGATCATGGTGTTGTCGTCCAGCCGCTTGCGCAGGGCCACACGCGGTTGCCACTCCTCGGCCTCGTAACGCGAGGTGACGACGTTCTGGAAATTGATGACCTGGTTGTCGTAACGCAGGCCGACGGTCAGCTCGAGATCCGGCGCGATATCCCAGAAGGCCGTTCCGAACACAGCCCAGATGTCCGCGTCCGACTGGGCATTGGCCGTGACGGACGGGGTGCCCGGGAGGAACATCAACTGGTTGGTCGAGCTCTGTTCATTGGTCTGGTTGGAGCTGAACACGCCGAACAGGGTCGAGACGCTGTCAGACCAACGGGTGTCGAAGCGCAGTTCGGCGCTGGTCGTTTCCAACTGGCCGAAACCGGTAGAGCGGATCAGGTCCAGCGGCTGGAAATCGCCATCCGAAGACACCTCATTGTCGCGCCGGTCGTACGAGACGATGGCCGTCAGATCGGTGGCCTCGCCCAGCGGCAGCTCCAGCTTGCCGTTGATGCCGGTGTAGTCGTACTCGGCCTCGCTGCGCACATTGGTCTGGGCATCATCGACATAGTCGGTCGGTCCGCCGGTCACGGCATAGAGCGGCGCCGTGCCATCGACGGAATCGGCAAACGCATTGACGGTGATGACGGCATTGCCCGGAGCCAGCCAGCGAAGGGCGCCGCGCACGGTACTCTGCTCCAGGCGGTTGGCGTCCTCATAGCCGAGCAGGCTGTTCTCGATGAAGCCGTCGCGGCCCTGGGTTCCGACCGAGACCCGGGCGAACAGGGTGTCCTCGATCAGCGGTCCCGAAGCCGTGGCGCCGAAGATGTAATAGTTGTCCGGACCGGCATAGGTGGCGGTGACCCGGCCTTCCGGCGTGTTGGTCGGCTGTTTGGTGGTGACGTTGATCGCCCCGCCCAGGGTGTTCTGGCCGAACAGGGTCGACTGCGGCCCGCGCAGCACCTCGATCTGCTCGACGGCCAGCGTCGGGCTGTTCAGATAGGAGGTGTTGGCCTGATAGACACCGTCGACGAAGATGCCGACGCCCGGCTGAACCGAGTCCAGCAGGGTGGTGCCGATGCCCCGGATCGACAGGAAGCCGCGTCCGGCAGCGTCCGAGTTGATGTTCAGACCGGGGGTCACAAGCGCAACGTCGCGGACCGAGGTCAACTGACGGCGCTCCAGCGTTTCCGCCGTGATGGCGGTGACCGCGACGGGCACGTCGGCGAGACGTTCCTCGCGCTTCCGGGCCGTGACGATGATCTCGTCGACCTGGGTGGCAGCGGGATCCGTCGCAGGAGCCTGCTGGGCGAAAGTCGCGCCGGCGCTGAGCGCGAGCGTGGCGACACTGGTGGCGAGAATTGTGGCGTAGCGCATGGTTTGTCCCCCCTCGGAGTGCTCCGGATGAGTCCGGTAGCGATTGCCCCTAGGGCTAAGGCAAACCCGACCTGTATGAAAGGTTGGTCACTGTGCCGATCGGCACGAAACCTTGTCCAGAGCCTGCAGCCCCAGCGCCAGCGCGCCCATCGGGCCAGCCCGGTCGCCGAGGCCGGGCGATTGTAGAAACTGCACCATGTGGAGCGCCTCGGCATGGGCGTAGCCGGCAAGGCTCTCCACAAGCGCCTCCTGCAGCCGGGTCAAAAGCCAGGGCTTGCCCGTGACCACGCCGCCGCCAAGCAGGATCCGCTGCGGCGTCGCAGTCAGCACCAGATTGTGCATCAGGCCGGAAAGCGCATGGATCACGGTCTCCCAGACCGGATCGCTCTCTGACAGGGTCTCGGCCGACTGCCCCAGACGTGCCGCCAGGGCCGCGCCACTGGCCAGCCCCTCGACGCAGTCGCCGTGGAAGGTGCAGGCGCCCGGCCAGCTGTCGCCCGCCAGGCGACCGACGCGAAGATGGCCCGCCTCTGAATGACCGAGGCCGCCGACGGGGTTACCATTGACGATGATGCCGACACCGACACCGGTCCCGACCGTGATATAGATGTGGCTGGCCAGACCCTGCGCCCGCCCCCAGCGCGCCTCCGCCAGAGCGGCGCCGGTCACGTCTGTGTCCAGGCCAAAGGTGCAGTCAGGGATCGCCAGACGGGTCAGGTCCGCGCCGCTCCAGCCCGGCTTGGGCGTGCGGACAATCCGGCCATGGTCTGGAGCTTCGGGCTCCAGTTGCAGGGGACCGAAACTGGCAACACCGACCGCGCTGATCCCCCCGCGTTCGCTCCACCCGGCGAGGACATCGGCCAACCGCCCGAGGGTTTCGTCCGGTGTCGTGGTCGGGATTCGGACCTCGTCCCGCACGTCGTCCGGACCCGTGCCCAGCACGGCCACGCATTTGGTCCCGCCCAGCTCAATGCCGGCGACCGGACGCTCACCAGCAGACATAGCCACCATCGGTCAGCACGACCGCTCCGGTCATCAGACTGGCGGCATCGGAAGCCAGAAAGGCGATGACAGACGCGACTTCATGCGGCTCGCCCAGCCGACCCATGGGCGTCGAGTCGATCCAGCGTTGGAACATCGGCGCGTCCCGGTCGGCAAAGGCATTGAGCGGCGTGGCGATATAGGTGGGGGCCACCGCATTGACGCGGACGCCCCGCCCGCCCCACTCGGCGGCCAGCGAACGGGTCAGGTGATGCACGGCCGCCTTGGAGGCATTGTAGTGCGCCTGTCCCTGGGGGCGGTTGACGATGAAGCCGCTCATGGAGCCGACATTGACAATGGCGCCCTGCCCCCTGTCCAGCATGTGCCGCCCGAAGGCCTGGGCACACCAGAAGGTGCCGTTCAGATTGACGTCCAGCACCGCCTTCCAGCGCGCCTCTTCCATGTCCTCGGCGGCAATTTCGCTGAGGGCAATCCCGGCATTGTTGACCAGAATGTCGATGCGTCCGTGCCGCGCCCGAATGTCAGCGGCCACCGCCTCGACGCGGGCCCGGTCCGTGACGTCCATGACCACGCCCTCCGTCTCATGGCCGACGTCCTTCAACGCGGACCGGGCGGTGTCGATCACGGCCTGGTCCAGATCAGCGATGACGACATGGGCCCCGGCTTCAGCCAGCGCCTCGACGGCGGCCACACCGATGCCCCCCGCCCCGGCTCCGCCCGTGACCACCGCGACCCGGTCGGTCAGCTTCAGCTTGTCCAGATACATCTCGACCTCAGGCCAGTACGGCGGCGCAGGGCATGGGCGGCTCGGCCCGGGCCTCGCCGGCGTCCAGTGCATAGACCTGCGGATCGGCGGCGGAATACTCGCCCCACGGCAGGTCTCCGGTTTTCGCATACTGGACCCAGAGACCGTGCACCCGGTCGGCCAGGGCCTGCGGCGGTGCTTCGCCGGTCAGGCCCTCGGGGCCGGTCGTCGACGCCAGTGTGTCAAACACGAACGGCAGCTCGATGCCGTGGCAGGCGCCCAGCTCGCCGCCCGAGGCCGGGGATTGCCATTCCATTTCATAGACGTGGGTGCGCCCCGCATGGGCGGCCGCGAACTGCCGGGCGGGATATCGGAACACCAGATCGCTGAGCGCACGGGTAAATGTCCAGCCGGGCTTTTCACCCTTCTGCCTGTAGGCCTTCAGGATCCTGCCGGCGTTCCGTTCGACCCGGCCGAGGATCAGCGGCGCCAGCCATCCGGGCAGTTTGGCGCGCACGCCGGTCGGCACGAAGTAGAGATTCATTTCCTCGCGGTTTGAGCCGATCAGCACATCGATGTCGCGCCCGACACCCTTGCCCAGCGCGTCGAGGGGCCGCTCGGGCAGGACGTCGTCTCCGAAGACCGGAAGAAATTTGCTCAGGCCGTAGGCGGGCTCGCGGCCCCGCTCGTCGCGCAGGTCGAGGCGCACCGTCGGCTGGATGACCGCCTCCAGAACCCGCAGCGTGTCCGCAATGCGGGTACTGCGGAACCCGTCGGCATCCGGCCTGACCTTCAACATCTTGGCGACCTTGCGCGTCAGGCGACGGGCAACCGGCAGGGGGCGCACCATGGCCCCATGACCGCTCTGGATGATGGCGCGCCGGAACAGGCCCTGCGCCAGAGGCGAGGCGACCAGATTGGCCACCGACATGGCCCCGGCGGACTCACCAAAGACGGTGATATTGTCCGCATCGCCTCCAAGGGCATCCGCATTCGCCCGCACCCATTTCAGGGCCGCGATCTGGTCATGCAGGCCGAGGTTGGCGGGCGCGCCATTGACCGGCAGGAACCCCTCGATCCCGAGCCGATAGGTGATCGACACCATCACGATGCCATCACGGGCAAAGGCCGTGCCGTCCTGAACAGCGGCGGCGCTGGAACCCAGCACGAACGCGCCGCCATGGATGAAGACCATGATGGGTCGACCGGTCCGGCCATCGTCCGGCAGCCAGATGTCAGCATTCAGATAGTCGTCGCCCTCGACCCAGCCGGTCCCGATCAGGGGCGCGATGTCCAGTCCGGGAAACGGCTTGACGATGTGCGGCGCATTGGGGCCGGAGACAGTCCCGTCGCGCACACCTGTCCAGCCGGGATGAGCCTGGGGCAGGCGAAACCGCCGGTCGCCCACGGGGCCTGCCGCATAGGGAACGCCCCGAAACCGCAGCACGCCCGATTCCCGCGCGCCTCGCACCTCGCCCTCCGCCAACCGGACGATCGGTTCAGCCATAGTCTGTCCTCCATGTCGCACGACCCTAGCGCCCAATCCTCTCTGGCGGGGAGCCGCGATTGTGCTGACCCGCAGAAAAGCTGCGCGGGTCCCGACCCCCAACCTATCATACAGGTATTGCAAAACCTGTATGATAGGATATGGTCACACTCTCGCGGATGGACAGAGCCCAGGGCCGACGCCGCATGGAAACGACAGGATGTCCGGTGATCGACACCCCTCTTCATCTGACGCTTGAGCCCGGGCTGAGGGTCATGATCGGACGGGACGGCCAGCCGTCCCTGATCGAAGCTACGGATGCGCGCGTCATGCGCTGCACACTGGACTGGCGGGGGTCCGGTCGGCGGGGGGCGCAGGCTGTGCTGTCGCTCGGCACGGCGGCCGACATGGCTCGCACCACCGATCGCAGTGACACCTCCCTGACCCTGACCTTCGTCGGCGAAGGGCCGTTCCGGGGCATTCTGGCCGGCGCGGGTGAAGGCGACTTCTATATGGGGGACGCTCTCGCCGCCCTGGCGACTGCCGCTGCGGCGCCCGCCATCCAGGGCGCGGCGCGCGACATGTATCGACGCGCCAAATGTCAGGAACTGCTGTGCGAAATCCTTGAGGCTGCCGAGCGGGGCGACCTGGTGCCCCACACCCCCTCGGCCAGTCTCAGCCGGGCCGAAATGGAGCGACTGATGTCGGCGCGACGCCTGATTGCCGACCGGTTCGACGAAAAGCTGACCCTCGACCAGATTGCCCGGACCGCGGGGCTGAACCGCACCAAGCTGACGCAGGGGTTTCGCGAGGTGTTCGGTCAGAGCGTCGCCGACTGTCTGGCCGATCAGCGGCTGTCGCGCGCGGCGCGCGACCTGACGTCCAGCGACCGCCCGGTATCGGTGGTCGGCTATGACGCGGGCTATCTGAACAACGCCAGCTTCGCCCGGGCCTTCACGCGTCGCTATGGCCTGTGCCCCAGTGACTATCGACGCGCGGGGGGGCAGGTGGCCCTCAATGCCGCCTAGCGGCGGCTTTCGCGACTGTGATAGCCTGATCCTCCCACACGTTCCGGGTGCCCCGACCATGTTCGCTGACAGCCGTCCCGACGAAACGCGCGTCCAGTATGTGATGCGTCAGGTCGCCGACTATATCGGCAAGGGACAGCTGAAGGTCGGCGACCAGTTGCCCAGCGAGGCGGCCTTTGGCGAGCGCCTGGGCGTCAGTCGCCCCGTCGTGCGCGAAGCCTTCGGGGCCCTGGCCGCGCTCAACATCATCGATACCGCCAATGGTCGCCGCCCCCGGGTCAGCGCCCTGTCCAGCCAGACCCTGTCAATCTCGCTGGATCATGCGGTCCGCACCGAACAGATCACCGTCCAGCAGGTGTGGGAGACCCGTCGCTGTCTGGAAACGGAGACCATCGCCCTGGCGGCCGTGCGGCGCTCCGACGACGAGGCCCTGCGCATCCGCGATCTGGCCCGCGCGATGGCGGGGGCCGAGCGCGGCTCATCGGCCCTGATCGAGGCCGACATTGCCATGCACAAGGCCATTGCAGACGCCAGTCGCAATGCCTTGATGGCCAAGATCATCGGCGCCTTCGAGCCCCTTCTGGAATCGGCGGTTCCCGCTGCCTGGCGCACCCGCCGCACCGAGGACCAGCACGCCGCCATCATCGCCAAACATCTGGAAATGGCCGACACGGTGTTGCGGCGCGATGCGGAGGCCGCCCGGCGCGCCATGGACGAACATTTCGACCGGGCCATCGGGGCCATGCTGGCGGCCGAGGATGCTGCATGAGCGCGCGCTTGCAAACTGACGCCCGCACCCTCATCGAACAGTCTCTCGCCGCCATCGAGATGGGCGATCACGACGTGCTTGAGGCCTGCCTGCACCCCGAGGTGATCTATCGGCGGCCGGGTCAGCCAATCCTGTCCGGCCGCGAGGCGGTCATCGACTATTACCGCCGCCTCCGCAGCGCCAAGACCTCACAGATCCTGCTGGACGAGTTTGTTTGCGACGGGGACCGGGCCGTCGCCATGGGGCTGGTCGAGGGCCGGGGGCATGACGGTGCCCCCATTCACGAGCGATTTGCCGATGCCTACCGGATCGAGGACGGGCTGATCCGCGAGCGCACCACCTACTTCTTTCGCCAGGGATTCTGAGGCGGATTGCCACGGCCGTGCGCCGGGGTCACAGTGAGGCCGCAGCTTCGGGAGGATGAGACCCATGCGACTGTCATCACTGATCACGGCGACGCTTCTGTCGACCGGCATGCTGGCACTGGCCACGCCGAGTCTGGCCCAGTCGGGCGCGCCGCCGAGCGCCCAGCAGGCCACAGGCGGCGCCATAGGGCGTATGAGCACGGACGATCATCTCCGGCGTCATGAGGACAACGAATATCGCTCCGGCGTTGAGGCCGAACAGATGACCCCCGAGGAAGCCGAAGCCCGCTACGGTGCCGAGCGGGTCGCCCTGGCCGAGCGGGTGCAGGCGCTGATGGATGCCGGCCAATGCACCGAGGCCCGGCGCGTGGCCTCTGAAGCCGGCGAACGCGCCATGGCGCTTCGGGTGCGCCAGACCTGCCGTCGGCGGTAGGCGCCTAGATCTTCGGTACGGCCTGCCTAAGGCGACCGCCCACCCGGATCGGTTCGACGCGCGTGGCCAGACCTGTGCGGTCGTCGGTCTCGACGTAGACGCCGCAGACGGTCGCGGGGCCAGAGGCCGGCTGGTAGCGACCACCGCTGAGGCGGGTGGTGAAGCGGCGCAGGGGCTCTTCCTTGTCGTTACCGATCACGGAATCATAGTTGCAGCAGCCGCCGGCGTCGGTCTGATACGCCGTTCCGCCCGGCAGAATCTGGGCGTCGGCGGTCGGAACATGGGTGTGGGTGCCGATCACCAGTGACGCGCGGCCATCGCAGAAATGCCCCATGGCCATCTTCTCGCTGGTCGCCTCGCAATGAATGTCGACGATGGCGGCGTCGGCGACCACGCCCAGCGGGGCGGCCTCCAGCTCGCGCTCAACCGCCGAGAAGGGGTCGTCCATCGGGTCCATATGCACCCGCCCCAGCACATTGATGACCAGCACCCGGCGGCCATCCGATGTGGTGAAGACGTCGGCCCCCCGGCCCGGCGCGTCCATCAGTCGGGGATAGTTGACCGGCCGGATCAGACGCGGCTCGCGCACGATATAGGTCAGGGCCTCGCGCTGGTCCCATGAGTGGTTGCCGAGGGTCAAAACGTCTGCACCGGCGGCGAAAATCTCACGCGCCGTGTTCTCGGTGATGCCGAAACCGCCTGCGGCGTTCTCGGCATTGACGACCACAAAGTCGAGCTTCAGGTCGCGCCGCAGGCCGGGCAGATGATCGGACAGGCCGTCGCGACCGGACTTGCCGATCACATCGCCAAAGAATGCCAGCCTCATGCGACCGGCCGGGGGGAATGAATACGCCTCATGCGAAGGCGGTATAGCCGGTCTCGGTCAGAACGCCATGCAGCGGAATGTCGTGCGGCTCGAACGGCAGGGCCTCGACCTGCTGTCCGGCATAGGCCAGGCCCACCCGGATCGCCTCTGGCAGCGCCGCGAAGGTCCGGTCGTAATGGCCCCCGCCCTGCCCCAGCCGGCGCCCCCGACCATCAAAGGCCAGCAGGGGAGCGAGGATCAGCTCGGGCACCACCGTCCCGGCCAGCGGAAAGGGCGCGGGGACACCGGCCAGATCGGCCTCAAGCGGATCGCCCGGGGTCCAGCGCCGAAAGATCATGGGCGCATCCGGCGCCAGGGTGACGGGCAGACAGAGGTCCACGCCGCGCGCGATCAGCGCCTCGACCAGCGGGGCCGAGTCCAGTTCAGAGCCGATGGGATGATAGACGGCGACGCAGGCCGCCTGTGGCAGGCGATGCGCATGATCGGCCGCACGGGTAGCGGCGACCGGACCGTCTTTCGCCAGCGCCATGCGACGGGCCCGCATTTCGGATCGTAGCGCGCGCTTGTCGGTCATAGGCCCTCAGACAGCGAGCCGCCGCGCGGCGAACGATAGGGCGAGAAGCCCGCCCTCAAGCAGCGAGGCCCCGCGGGCCGAGCGGTAGGGCAAGAATAAAGGTTGGCGGCGCCACAAGAACCGTGAAGAGCGTTTAAATCCTCTCAGACCTGGGTAGCCAGGTGGGCTCCATATGCCCAGGCCCTCGAGCCCGGACAGGGACAGATCCCTTTGAGTGAATTAAGGTCGCGAGGAATGTTGCCTTCGACGAGGGCCGCAGCAAGACCCGCCAA
>JAHJYN010000306.1 GCA_018826885.1 Alphaproteobacteria bacterium
ACTTGAAGTTCGTCTTGGTCGGCAGCAGCTTGATAAGGGGCCATCCACGCATCGGCTTACTCCGCGACCGGCAGTTTCTTGGGCTTGGCGACCTTCAGCCACCAGGCCAGTCCCACCTGGGCGACCAGCACGGCCGACAGCATGGAGGTGAAGACGCCGATCGACAGCGTCCAGGCAAAGCCGCGGACGGGACCGGCCCCGAAGAAGAACATGATCAGCGCCGCCACCAGGGTCGTCAGGTTGGCGTCGATGATGGTGCCCATGGCCTTGTTGAAGCCGGCATCCAGCGAGGCGATGACGCTGCGTCCCTGTCGGGCTTCGTCGCGCATCCGCTCATAGATCAGCACATTGGCGTCCACGGCCACGGCAAAGGTCAGGATCAGGCCGGCGATACCGGGCAGGGTCAGGGTCGCCTGGGTCATCGACATGGCGGCCATGATCAGGATCCCGTTCAGCACCAGGCCGATCACCGAAATACCCCCGAACAGGAGGCCGTAGGCGAGGAACATGAAGACCACGATGACGACAAAGCCCAGCGCCGTGGCCCGCATCCCGCGATCCACGGCATCCTTGCCCAGTTCGGCCGTGACGGTCCGGCGCTCCTCGACGTTCAGCGGCGCCGGCAGGGCCCCGCCGTTCAACAGGCTGACCATCTCGCCGGCCGAGGCGATCGAATAATTGCCCTCGATCACGCCCGAGCCGCCGAGGATGGCGCTGCGGATCGTCGGGGCAGAGATCACCTTGCCGTCCAGAATGATGGCGAACGGACGACCGATATTGGCGGCGGTCGCCTCGCCGAAACGTTGCGCGCCCTGGCTGTCGAAGTTGAAGCCGATGGCCGTCTGGCCATTCTGGTCCTGGGTCACAAAGGCCCGGGTCAGGTTCTCACCCGAGACCAGAACCCGACGCTTGACCAGCAGGGGGTTGCCCAGCTCGTCGGCCATCAGCACCGCATCGGGCGGCACCCGCCCCTGCAGGGCGTCTTCGAGGCTGTTGTCGACATCGACCATCTGGAAGGTCAGCTGGGCGGTCTGGCCGATGACCCGTTCCAGCTCGGCCGGATCGCTCTCGCCGGGGGCCTGGATGACGATCCGGTCGGCGCCCTGACGGGTGATGGAGGGCTCCCGCGTGCCCAGATTGTCGATCCGGCGGCGGACCACCTCGATCGACTGGGTGACGGCATCGGGGCCCATGCTGTTGAGCGCCGCATCCGTGAAGACCACGCGAAGACGGTTATTGGACAGACGCGTCACCTGACGATCCGCGACGCCGCCCACGCCCCCGCGGGTGACGACATCCCGGATCGCGGTGAAGGCGGTATCGACCTGCGCATCGGTCGACAGGGTCACAACCACCCCGGTCGCTTCGGGCTGGATCGAGACCGGCGTGATCTGCGCCTCGCTGAGCGTCTGGCGGACGTCTTCCACCGTATTGGCGACCCGCTTGGACTGCATCTCGGTCACATCGACCTCGAGCAGCAGATACGATCCGCCCTGCAGGTCGAGACCCAGATTCAGCGTATTCTTCGGCAGGAAGCCGGGCAGCGCCTCGCGCTGGGCCGGGGTCAGCAGGCTGGGGTAGGCGAACAGAATTCCGAACGCCAGAGACAGGCCCAGAAGGATGACCTTCCAGCGCGACAGATGGATCATGGTTCGCTTCCCCGCAGGCTGGCCCTATCAGGCCTTGCTGCTTTTGGCCTTGCGTTCGATGGCGGCGGGCGCCGTGCGGTCGCGGACCTCGGTGATCATGGTCTTGACCACGCGGACGTTCACGCCCTGGGCGATGTCGGCCATGACCTCATCGGCCTCGACGCGGGTCACCTTGCCGATGACGCCGCTGGACAGGACGATGGTATCGCCGCGCTTGACCGATGCGACCAGTTCCTGGTGCGCCTTGACCCGCTTCTGCTGCGGACGGATCAGCAGGAAATAGAACAGGACGAAGATGGCGATGAACGGCAGGAAGTTCATCAGCAGGGCCATCATGCCGCCGTCAGCGGTGGCGGCCATCAGCAGGATCGGGTCTTGGGCTGTCATGGTTTCTCCCGGCACGGAGCGTTGTCCGGCCACATGTCTCGAATGTGGCGCGGAACCTAGGGGGCC
>JAHJYN010000307.1 GCA_018826885.1 Alphaproteobacteria bacterium
GGCCTCATGCCCGGCGACCCGTTCGACGTAGCGCGAGCCGGTCCGCACGATGGCCAGCAGCCGGATCAGGGCGCTCGGGATCATATAGTTGAAGGCATGGACGACCGCCGGTCCGGCCAGACCCGCCAGGGCCGCCGCCGTGATGAACCAGCCCGACAGGCCCAGCAGCAGCGCGGCGCCGCAGGTCACGCCGATGGCCGCGACGGTGGCGATCATCAGGCGCGGACGCTGCGCCCGCACCTCGGCCCGGATCAGTTGTTCAAGAGGAGACACGGCCCGGCTCACAGCGCCACCACCCGGTCGGCCAGCGCCATGACGGCGCGGGAATGGGTCGCGATCAGGCAGGTGCGCCCTTTGATGGCGGCGGCCAGCGCGGGGATCAGTGCCGCCTCGGCCTCGGCATCCAGATGGGCGGTCGGCTCATCCAGCAACAGCAGGGGCGCCTGTTTCAGCATCGCCCGGGCCAGCGCCAGCCTGCGCCGCTCGCCGCCCGACAGGCCGCCGCCGCGTTCGTCGATTCGTCGATCAAGGTCCAGCGTCAGGCCCGCCTGTTCGGCAGTCGCCCGGATCAGGCCGCGCGACGCGTCCGGCTGTGACAAGGCGATGTTGTCGGCCAGCGTGCCCGGCACCACCACGGTGGTCTGTCCCATCCAGCCGATCTGTCCGCACCAGTCCCCGTGTTGCGACAGGCGGTGGCCGTCAACCTCGACCTCGCCGGTCGTCAGGGGCGACAGGCCGAGGAACAGATGCAGCAGGCTGCTCTTGCCGGTCCCGCTGGCGCCGGTCAGCGCAATCACCTGACCTGGCCGGACCTCAAGGTCGAAGTCCGAGATCACGGGCGGCGCGTCGCCATAGGCAATGCGGGCGGTCCGGAAGGTCACGGCGGGCGCCTTTTCCAGACGGGGCGCTGGAACACGGAGGGGGACGTCGCGCCGCGCCAGCGTCGGCACCACGGCCTCGGCGGCCTGACGGTCGTGATAGGCAGCGGCCATCCGGCGCAGCGGCGCATAGACTTCGGGTGCCAGCACCAGGGCGAAGACCGCCCGCCCCAGATCCAGCGGCTCCGGGATCGGCACCGGCATCAGATCCAGCAGCTGAAAGCCGCAATAAACCGCGACCAGTGCCACCGCGAGCGCCGAGAAGAACTCCAGTATGCCCGAGGACAGGAAGGCGATCCTCAGCACCCGGGCCGTGCGCCGGGCCAGGGCGTCCGAGGCCCGCTCGACCTCCGACGCTACGGTGTCCGAGGCCTGAAAGGCCGCGACGGCCGGCAGGGCGCGGATGCGATCCAGAAACAGTCCCGACAGCCGCTCCAGCGCCTGAAACTGGTTCCGGCTTTCTGCTGCTGCGGCGGTTCCGGCCAGCCACAGGCTCAGGGCAAACGGGATCAGGGTCAGGGCCAGAATCAGGGCCGACACCGGGCTGGCCGTGGCAATGGCGATCAGCACCAGAACCGGGGCCGCGACCGCCGCCATCCGCGCGGGCTCGAACCGGGCATAGTGGCCCTCCAGCCGGTCCACACCCTCGACCGCGGCGATCAGCCCGCCTCCGGAGGGACGTAACCCGTCGAACAGGTCGGCCACGACACCGCGACGCACCTGACCCTTGATCCCGGCGGCGGCCCGGGCACCGACGTCAGCCGCCCGCTGCGACATCAGGCCACGCACCGCAAATGCCGTCACCATCAGCAGAATTCCGGTCGCGATTGCGCCCGGACGATCCGGCCATGCCGTCAGCGTCAGGGCGAGTCCCGCGGCGAAGCCAATGGCTGGCAGCACATCAGCGGTGGTCATCAGGGCCGCGAGGCCGAGGCCCCGGCGCTGCGGGCGTCCAGCCTCCCGCAACCAGTGTCGCAGGAGCAGGGGGGAGGGGGGCACTGTGGTCACCGGGGCCTTATACTGAATTTCGATCCGTCGGGCCCTTGATCCAGATCAAGGCGCGACTCGCCTCATGGTTTTAGGGCGACATGACATCCGGCCAATCCGGCCATGACCAAGGGAGTGTTCGGTTCCATGATCGATCTGGCGGTCGTTGACCTGTCCCGCCTTCAGTTTGCGCTGACGGCCCTCTACCACTTCCTGTTCGTGCCCCTGACG
The DNA here is from genome assembly GCA_018826885.1 of Alphaproteobacteria bacterium. Lineage (GTDB taxonomy): Bacteria > Pseudomonadota > Alphaproteobacteria > Caulobacterales > Caulobacteraceae > Brevundimonas. The sequence goes on from JAHJYN010000307.1 coordinate 2,097, forward strand.
CTGGGGTTGAGCTTCATGCTGGTCATCATGGAGTCGATCTACGTCATGACCCGCCGCCCGATCTGGCGGACCATCACCAAATTCTGGGGCACGCTGTTCGGCATCAACTTCGTCCTCGGGGTCGCGACCGGCCTGACCATGGAGTTCCAGTTCGGCATGAACTGGAGCTATTACAGCCACTATGTCGGCGACATCTTCGGGGCGCCGCTGGCGATCGAGGGGCTGATGGCCTTCTTCCTCGAGGCGACCTTCGTCGGGCTGATGTTCTTCGGCTGGGACAAGCTGAAGCCGCATGCCCACCTGTTCGTGACCTTCATGGTGGCCCTGGGCACCAATCTGTCGGCCCTGTGGATCCTGATCGCCAACGGCTGGATGCAAAACCCGGTCGGCTCAACCTTCAACCCGGACACCATGCGGATGGAGGTCACGGACTTCATGGCCGTGCTGTTCAACCCGGTGGCCCAGGCCAAGTTCGTGCACACCGTCTCGGCCGGCTATGTGATCGCCGCCGTGTTCGTGCTGGGTATTTCGGCCTTCTATCTGCTCAAGGGCCGCCACAAGGGCTTTGCCAAACGGTCGATGACCGTGGCCGCCGCCTTTGGTCTGGCCGCCTCCCTGTCGGTCGTCGTCCTGGGCGACGAGAGCGGCTATGCCCTGACTGACAACCAGAAAATGAAGCTGGCCGCCATCGAGGCCATGTGGGAGACCGAGCCCGCCCCCGCTGGCCTGACCGCCGTCGGCCTGCCGAACATGGTCGATCACCGCACCGACTATGAGATCAAGATCCCCTGGATTCTGGGCCTGATCTCGACCCGCAGTCTGGACGGCCAGGTCGAGGGCATCCTGCCCCTTGTCGCCGTGGCCGAGACCCGGATCGAATCCGGCATGCTGGCCTATGATGCGCTGGAGCGGATCAAGGCCGACCCCGAGGATGTGACCGCCCGCGGCGACTTCGAACTGCACCGCAATGACCTCGGCTACGGTCTGATGCTGCGCCGCTTTGTGGCCGACCCGCGCGAGGCGACCCCCGAACAGGTCCGTGCGGCCGCCTGGGCGACCGTGCCCAATGTGCCGGTCATGTTCTGGTCGTTCCGCATCATGGCGGGCATCGGCTTCCTGATGATCGGCCTGTTCGCCACGGCCTTCCTCCTGTGCACCCTGCGCAAGCATGAGACGAAGTGGTTCCTGCGCCTCGCCGTGCTGGCCATCCCGCTGCCGTGGATCGCGGCCGAACTGGGCTGGATCGTGGCCGAGGTCGGTCGTCAGCCGTGGGCCGTCGAAGGGGTCCTGCCGACCTTCCTCGGCGCCTCCAGCCTGACCGTGCCGCAGCTGTGGGGCACCATCATCGGCTTCACCGTCCTGTA